>JBBIHT010000033.1:0-10915 GCA_037446845.1 Geothrix sp.
AGGGGCCGGTCCAGCTGGAACTGATGCAGGGTCGCGCCCAGCGCCGCATCCACCACCCGGACGACCATCCGGAGCTGGCCGCCCACAACCTGGTAGCTGCCCAGAACCAGCAGCTGGGCCTTCAGCTGGCGGCCCAGTTCGCCCACGGCCCTGGGGGCTCGGCCCGGCGTGTCGCCCAGGCGATGCATCACCTCCGCCACCCGCAGGCGATCCACCACGGCAAGATCGTCGCGGCGCACCAGGCCATATGCCATGGCGTCGGCAAAGCTGCTGCTGAGCCAGGCGTGCTCTGCGTCCGGCTGCAGTTGTTCCAGGGGCAGGAGCGCCACCACCCGGCGCCCCTTGGTGAAATCCACCAGGCTCGCCCGCCGCGCGGCGCCAAGTCCCGTGCCATCCCAGAACGGCGCCAGTTTCCAGAAACCCAAGATGCCCACCACCAGCACCAGGGCCACCGAACCCAGGAGCCAGGGCTGCCGTCGCCTGAACGCTTCAGCCCGAGCCAAGTCCTGGTGCGCCGCCCGGGCGGTGGTGAAGGGTTCCGATAGGCCCCCGGCCAGCATCTGGAGGTTGGGAAAGCGATCCCCCGGCGCCTTGGCCAGGAGCCGGTGGATGACATCGCGCAGCGTCCAGGGGAGGTCTGGACGCACCTGGGCCAGGTCGCGCGGCTCCTCCCGGGTGACGGCGTAGAGCGTGTCCACCAGGCTTCCCCGCAGGAAGGGATGGGTGCCGGTGGCCAGTTCGTAGAGCACCACCCCCAGGCTGAACTGATCCGAGGCGCCTGTGAGCGTTTGTCCATTGGCCTGTTCGGGGCTCATGTAGGCAGGGGTGCCCTGGCTGTAGCCAGGCGCGGTACGTTCCACCAGGGTCAGGTGGTGGGAGGTGGGGCCCAGCAGCAGGTCCTCGCCCCCCCGGCGAGCGATGCCGAAATCCAGGATCTTGAGACGGCCATCCTCGGTGAGCAGCAGGTTCTCCGGTTTGATATCCCGGTGCACGATCCCCTTGAGATGGGCATGGGAAAGGGCTGCGGCGGCCTGGCTGGCCAGATCCTGCAGCACATCCCCCGCAAGGGGCCTGCCTACCAGGTCCCGCAACATGTGCCCCTCCACCAGCTCCATGGCGATGTAGGGGACCCCATCCACTTCGCCAGCGTCGTAGATCTGGGCGATGTTGGGATGATTCAGTTGGCAGGCCAGTTTGGCTTCGCCCAGAAGAGCCTGGCGACGCAGGTCGTCGGCATCCTTGAGGATCTTCAGCGCCACTTCCCGCTCCAGGCGCAGATCCAGTGCCCTCCAGACCTCACCCATGGCCCCCTCACCCAGGCGGGAGAGCAGCCGGTATGATCCGAAAGGCTGGGTTTCCTGCATCAACGAAGTCCCCGAAAGTGCCGTGAGTATACCGTTTCCCCATCAGCCGCTGGCCGAGTGTCCAGCCTTGACCCTGCTCTCGAAATACCGAGAATCATCCCAGAGGTGATTCATGCCCATCCCGGCTCTGGAGACTGCCCTGACGGGGGCCCGGCTGGTGGAAGAGGCCGGGGCCCTTCTCACCCTGGGCGAAGATCCTGAAGGCATGGTGGCGCACGCCTTCGAACGACTGGGGAGGATGGTGCCCTATGACCTGGCCACCATCCTCCTTCGGGAGGGCGACTCCCTGCGGGTCGCCTACGCCTTGGGGCCCTTGGCCACGGCGCAGCTGGCTTCGGCGCGCATCCCGATTCGGGGGAACCTTCGCCTGCAGCATGCCTTGAAAGCCCGGTCCAAGCCCGCCACCTTCGAGGAGGATGACCCGGGTGAGGACACCTTCCACGGCCTCCTGGAGATGCCGCACGGCCACAGCTGCCTGGTGGCTCCGCTGCGCAGCCAGGGAGAAACCTTCGGCCTCATGACCCTGGATGCCATGGTTTGCCACCAGTACCCGGAGAGCGTGCGCCTCCACCTCGGCGTATTCGCCTCCCTGCTGGCCCTGGGCCTCAAGCAGGCCGAGCACCTAGCGCGGCTGGCGGAACGGGAACGAGGCCTCGCCGAGGAAGTGAGCTATTTCCGGGAAGTGCAGCGCCGGGATGTGCTCAACGAGCCCCTACGGGCCGACAGCCCGGCCATGCGGGGCATCCTGGACCAGGTTCGCCAGGTGGCCACCACCGCCACCTCGGTCCTGATCACGGGCGAGACGGGCACGGGCAAAGAGAAGGTGGCCCAGACCCTCCATCACCTCTCGCCCCGCCGGGACAAGCCCTTCATCAAGGTGAACTGCAGTGCCCTGCCCGCCACGCTCATCGAATCCGAACTGTTCGGGCATGTGAAGGGCGCTTTCAGCGGGGCCGCCACAGCCCGCAAGGGGCGCTTCGAACTGGCCGATGGTGGCACCCTGTTTCTGGACGAGATCGGCGACCTGCCCCTGGATCTGCAGCCGAAACTTTTGCGCGCCATCCAGGAGAGGGAAATTGATCCGCTGGGCAGCGAGACCTCCCGGCGGGTGGATGTGCGCCTGGTTGCCGCCACCCACCGGGACCTGCAGGCCGCGGTGGCCGAGGGGCGGTTCCGGCAGGATCTGTTCTATCGCCTCAGCGTGTTCCCCCTGCACCTGCCGCCCCTGCGGGAGCGCAAGGGAGACATTGCCGCGCTGGCCAGCGCCTTCCTGGAGCGCTTCGCCCGGGACAACCGACGCGCCCCCCTCCACCTGACGGACAGCGTGCGGGAACACCTGGAGGCCTATGCCTGGCCGGGCAATGTGCGGGAGCTGCACAATGTGCTGGAGCGGGCAGCCATCCTCTCGCCCGGCCGGGAGTTGCGCCTGCCCGCCGGAGCCCTTCCCGGTCGCGGCCTCGAACGCCCGGGCCGGCCCCTCACCTGGGAGGACCAGGAGCGGACCTACCTTGAACGATTGTTGCGGCACACCCAGGGCAAGATCGCCGGAGCCGAGGGAGCCGCCGCCCTGGCGGAACTCGCCCCGTCCACCCTGCTGTCGCGCCTGGAACGGCTGGGGATTCAACCCAGAGCTTTCCGCGAATCGTGATAGGTTGGCCCAGTCCGTGGAGCCAAGCATGAGCGATCCAGCCGGTCCAACCCAGCCCGTATTCCCACCCATTCAGCTGGATGAACCGCCGCGGATGCCGCCCCCGCCTCCGCCCCCTCCTGGGCCTTGGGGCGGTGGGGAACCGGCAATGCGACCCGTCCCCTTCGAGGATCTCGAAGCCCTGCCTGGCTTCTGGGAACGGGTTGGGGCGATGTTTCGTCTGGTGTTCAGCCATCCCCTGGAACTTTTCGACCGGGTTCCGGTCTCGGATGGCCTCGGCGCCCCCTGGCGTTTCCTCCTGTTGCTGTCCATTCCCGTGTTCCTGATTGTCGCCATGATCTTCTTCGTCTTCGGCATCGGCATGATGATGGCGGCGCTGGAACAGGCCGGAAAAGGTGATGGCCGGGCCTTTGCTGCGGCCATGCCCATCATCTTCGGCGTGCTCCTGCTGCTGCTCCCCCTGTTCACCTTCCTGGGCATGATCATCGGCGGCGCGTTCAACCACTTCTTCCTGTGGATGTGGGGCGGGTTGAAGCCGGGCCTAGGCACCCGGCAGAGCATCCGTGCCTACGGTTATGCTTCCGCCTTCATCCAGATCGGAAGCCTCATCCCATGGCTGGGTTTCCTGATCCAGATGGCGGGCATGGTGATGATCGGTATAGGCATGGCTCGCATGCACAGGACCGATACCTGGCGCGGCATCTGCGCCGTCCTGACGCCCGTCTTCCTGCTCTGCTGTTGCGGGATCCTCGCCGCCATCAGCATCCCGGCCTTCATCGCCCTGGCGCGGCACTAGGCGCCAGCCAGTCGAGCACGCCCTGGCGAAGGGCGGCCGGAGTGATCGTCCGGTGGATCGCTCCGGTTGCCAAGGCCTGGGGCGCGTCCCAGCTTTCGTAGCCCCGGAACAACCGATCCGCCTGGGCCTGGCCCAGCAGTTCCGGCAGGCGCACGGTTCCCCCGAACCCCGTGAGGATGCCATGCCTGGCCGCCGGGTGGGCCAGGCGAAGGCCGCCCTTGCCGTCCTCCCCGGCTTCCAGGCCCCAGCGTTCCTGGCCGTGCAGCGCCAGGTCACAGCCCCCGCCCATGGCCACCCCAGAGATCACCGTCAAGGTGCGCCAACCCGGCCACAGCAGCTGGGTCATCACCCGCTGGCCGTGCCTGGCGAAAGGCTCCGCCGAGCCCGGGGTCAAGGCGGCCACCTCGTGAAGATCCGCCCCGGCGCAGAAATGATGGCCGCGACCCCGCAGCCACCCCGCATCCGACAGGGCCAGGCGCTGGATTCCCTGCCACCTCAAGTCCGTGAGCAGCGCATCCAGGGCCACCAGGAGATCGGCGTGCAGGCGGTTCAATCCGTCCCCGGAACGCAGCCCGACCCAGGCCCAGTTCCCTTCGGAGAGCAGGTCGAGGGAGGTCCGCCCCGAGTACCAGTGCAGGGGGCTCATGTCAGCCCCAGGGCCGAGCAGGCGGCCTCCAGAGACTCGGCATCGGGATCCCAGGTCGCCGCCTGGGGGCATTGGTGCCGGAACCAAGTGGCCTGCCGCTTGGCGTAGAGCTGAGTATCCCGCACGATGGCCGCCTCGATGTCAGCCGGGTTCCCCCCCACTATCCAGCGGCCATAACCAAGGGGCTTCAAGGCTTCCAGGTCCGGCGCGTGGCCCTGGGCCAGGAGGCGGTCCACCTCCTCCGCCCAGCCGCGACGGACCTGGTCAGCCACTCTCAGCGCCACCCGCCGCCTGCGATTGTCCCGACC
This sequence comes from Geothrix sp., assembly GCA_037446845.1. Classification (GTDB taxonomy): domain Bacteria; phylum Acidobacteriota; class Holophagae; order Holophagales; family Holophagaceae; genus Geothrix. The sequence continues at coordinate 4,763 of JBBIHT010000033.1, forward strand.
CGGGGAGACCACCAGTACTCGCCAGCCCAGAGGCATGGCGAGCGCGAGACCAGGCAGCAGGTCCGAGGCGGGCTTTCCGGTGCAAAGATGCAGGGCCAGGGCTCTCTGCACCCGGGCGCTGTCGTGGGGATGCAAGGCCACTGCGCGCCGGGGATCCACACCCTGGAGATAGCGATGGAGCCGGGGGCTGCCCAGGACCTGGCCCCAGTGCCGAACCCTGGCCACCAGCGCGTCGGGCACCTCGGGCATGGGCGTCAGTTGCTCCCAGATCCCCCGCAGGTAGAGGCCCGAGCCCGTCACCAGCACGGGCTCGCGCTGGGCCGAGAGCCATTCCCGCACGAGCCTGCCAAAGGAATCCGGGTTGGGCCGGCTGGTCAACGGCAAGGCCCCATACCCTACATGAGGAATCCCCCCCTGCTCCTCCAGGGAGGGCTGGCCCGTGCCGATGGCCAGGCCCGCCAGGGCCTGATAGGGATCCCCATTGACCACCGTGCCCCCCAGCCGCCGGGCCAGGGCCACCGAAACGGCGGATTTCCCGGAGGCGGTGGGACCAAGGATTGCGATGGGCATGCCCAAAACTAGCACCATCGAGGTCATCTCCCGATGGAACCCTGCCAGGGTTGAGGGCATCCAAGGACCATGCGCTCTCCTGCCTTCCTGATCCTGACCCTGGCCTTGCCCCTGGCGGCAGGGCCAGCCCCGGAACTGGCCCTGCCTGGGGTGGAACGGGGGTTCCTCGCCAGACTGCTCGGCAATACCGAGGGTGGCGCGAAACCCTGGCGCGCCTACCAGGTGCCCCAGGACTCAGCTTCGGCAGTGGTGGAGGTGGTGGGCGAACTGACCGCCGAGGAGCGGCGCCAGGCCACCTTCCTGGAGTTCCTGGCCTGGTTCCATCGCGACCTGCAACGCTTCCTGCTCCGCCACGGCGGCACGGAGCCCCGGTCCATGGGCCCCTCGGCCGCGGCTCTGCCCGAGGACCGTTTCGGGGGGAACCCTCTGCCCCGGCCGGTGCCCCTGGCGCGGGCCGGGTTCTAGGGGCCCGCCTACCGTAGCAGCCTGGGAAGGAGCAGGGCCGCCTGATCCCTGGCTAGGCGCGCGGCTTCCAGGGCGTTCTGTGCCGCCTCCGCCGAGGACTGCCGAGGGGTGAGCAGGGCCTCCAGTTGTCCCCGGAGGCGCAATACCTCCCCTTCAGGGTCGGGCAGATGGCGCCTGGCGGCGGCCTCGAATACCACCAGGAAGCACTGGATCGCGTCGCAGGCTGTGGTGACCACTGCGGCCTCGGCCCGCCCATCGGCATCCAGCCCCAGGGCCGTGGCGTAGAATCGCAGGCCATCCTCGAACAGGGCCTGGGGCGAACCGCAGGGGCCTGAGCTCAAGGGCCCGGCGGAACGGGGTACTCGCCCGTGAAGCACGCGTAGCAGAAGCCTGAGCCGGGATTGGGGCCATCATCCCCCATGCACCCCTCCAGATCCTTGAGGTCCAGGTAGCCCAGGGTGTCGGCCCCGACGAACGCGTTGATTTCGGCGAGGCTCATGTAGGAGGCGATCAGGTTCTTCCGCTTGGGCGTATCAATGCCATAGAAACAGGAATGGGTGGTGGGCGGGCAGGCGATCCGCATGTGCACTTCCCTAGCCCCGGCTTCGCGCACCATCTGCACGATCTTCTTGCTGGTGGTGCCGCGCACGATGCTGTCGTCCACGAGGACGACGCGCTTGCCCTCCAGGAGGTGGCGAACCGGGTTCAGCTTCACCTTCACGCCGAAGCTGCGGATGTTCTGCTTGGGCTCGATGAAGGTGCGACCCACATAATGATTGCGGATGATCCCGAAATCGAAGGGGATGCCCGAGTACTCGGAATAGCCCAGGGCCGCGCTGACGCCGCTGTCCGGCACGGGCACCACCAGATCGGCCTCGACCCCGTGGCGCATGGCTAGGCGCCGGCCCATCTCGCGCCTCGCCACCATGACGCTCTGGCCGTACACCAAGGAATCGGGCCGGGCGAAGTAGATGTGCTCGAAGACGCAGGGCCTGGCCTGCACCTTTGGCAAGGGGAAGCGGGAGGTGGCCTCGCCCTCCCCCCGGGGCACCACCACCATCTCCCCCGGTTCCACATCGCGGTCGTAGGCCGCTCCCACCAGGTCGAAGGCACAGGTTTCCGAACTGAACACCGTGGTGCCCTTCATGTGGCCCATGGCCAGGGGCCGGAATCCGTGAGGGTCGCGGGCGGCGATGAGCGTGCGCTCGGTGAGGATCAGCAGCGAATAGGCGCCCTGGGCCTCCTGGAGGGCCAGGACCACCGCGTCTTCCAGGGTTTCAGCCTGCGCCCGGTTGATGAGGGCCAGCAGCACTTCGGAATCGGAGGGACTGGTAAAGGTATGGCCCTCGCGAATCAACCGCTCCCGCAACGCCTCGGTATTGGTAAGGTTTCCGTTATGGCAGAGGGCCACCTGGCCGAATCGCCCGTGGATGAGAAAGGGATGAGCGGCCGAGGCGACATTGCCTCCGGTGGTGGAATAACGGGTGTGGCCAATGGCGGCGTCACCCGGCAGTTCGTTCAGCACCGTTTCGGTGAACACATCCGCCACATAGCCCAGGGCCTTGTGCAGGTGCAGACCCTCCCGGTCCCCGGAGCAGATGCCGGCGGCCTCCTGGCCCCGGTGCTGCAGCGCGTAGAGGCCCAGGTAGGTCTGGCGCGAGGCCTCTGTCTGGTGACAGATGCCGAACACCCCACATTCATCCCTGAACGGCATGAGCCCTCCGAATCCTCCAGGATAACCGTCGGGACCCTGGGAAGTGGATCACTGGACCTGCACCAGGTCCGGGCCGGGGCCGGGTTCCTGGGAGGCCACCCGGGACCAGCCCAGAAGGGTGCCCAGCAGCACCGTGCCGGATTCGGCTGGAGCCAAAGCCCCGATCCCATCCAAGCCTTCCAGATGCAACTCGATCCGGGCGACCTCCCCCTTCGGGAGGCGGGCACTCAGGTCGCACAGGGCCAACAATCTGGGCGCCAGTTCCACCAGGACCACCGAGACAGGCAGGGTCCTCGGGGTTTCCAGGCTCCATACCGGGAGACTGCGATTCCCGAATCGCAGGGCAATGGGCTCGGGCCGGGCCTGCGGGGTGGGCCCGGACAAATAGAGCAATCGCTCCGCGCGGCCCAGCAGAAGAGCCTGGGCATAGGGCGTGCCCTCGCTCCGTTCCGCTTCCAGGCGCCAGGCCACCATTCGGGGTTTCTGCACCCGATTGTGACTGCGAACCGCGGCCGTTTCCTGGAGCCGGAAGCGCGTCTCCAAGGGCGCGCCATCCCCGCGCATCCACACCTGCATGCGATAGCGAAGCGCCTCCTGGGCAGAAAGCGGCCACCCGAGCAAGAGTCCAAGTCCAAGGGCGAAACGGCGCATCCAGGTACCACCTCAGCCTTCGAGGATGCCAGCCCGTGCCATCCTGGGCCAGTGACCGGAGGCACCATGCCCATCTGCTTCGACCTGGATGGAACCCTGGGGCATTTCAACTCGGGTTTCGCGCTCCTCCGGGAGGCCCTGGGCGAACTCTGGGGGGAAACCCCCTCCCCGGAAGCCCTGGGTCGTTGCACCGGTTCCACCGATTGGGAGATCGTGGCGGAACTCCACCAGAATCGCTTCGGCCAGGCCTTGGATGAAGCGGGTTATGGCGCGTACGAGGCCGCCTGCGTGGCCCGGTTCCGCACAGCCTTCTGCCCTGGCGGCCGGACCCCCGACCGGTTCCAGGGCATCCTGGAGGGCATGCATCAGCTCTCGACCAGCCATGCGGTATGGCTTGTTTCGGGCAATGCCCCGGCCCTGCTGGCCTTCAAGGCCGAGGCGCTCGGCGTTGCGCCGCACATCCGCCGCCTGGGCTCCCTGCCCCGTCATAGTCGCGCTGATCTCCTGCACCTGGCCCTGCGCCAGGGCCCGGGCCCACACCTGTATGTGGGCGATCGCCCCCATGACCAGGCGGCCGCCCAGGCTGTGGGTTTGCCCTTTCTCGGTGTGGGGCCCGAGGTCCCTGGCCCGCACGGCATCCTCCACCCCACTGCCCAGGCCACGCAGGTGGTGGCGGCGGCCCGGGCCGTCCTGGGGCCGGCCGGCGGCCCATGGTCCCAGGGCTAGGCCAGAACAACCCGTTTCAAGGCCTCGGCCAGGGCATGCACCTGGTTGGTTTCCAGGTGGGCGCCGGTGGTGATGCGCAATCGGGCCGTGCCTTCGGGAACCGTCGGCGGGCGCACGGCCCGCACATCAAAGCCCTGGGTCTGCAGGGTGTGGGCCGTGGCCAGGGCCCGGTCGTCGGCCCCGATGGGCACGGGCACGATGGCCGAGGCCCGGACAGGCAAGCCCAGGGCTCGGCTGAGCGACGCGGAATGGGCCAGGGCCTTCTCTCTTCGCCAGGGCTCCGCCCGGGCAAGACGCAGCCCCTCCAGGGCGGCGCCCACAGCCGGGGGCGGCAGGGCGGTGGAGAAGACGAATCCCCGGGCGTGGTTCACCAGGTGCTCCCGCAGCAGGCGATCCCCACATACGAAGGCCCCGAAGGCGCCCAGGGCCTTGCCAAGGGTGCCCATCAGGAGAGGGATCTGCCCCTGTACACCCTGGGCCTGGGCCAGGCCGGCGCCGTCGGCACCCAGCAGGCCGCTGGCGTGGGCCTCGTCTGCCAGAAGCAGGGCCCCGTGTCCCTGGCAGAAGCGAACGAGGGCGGGGAGATCTGCCGCGTCCCCATCCATGCTGAAAAGCGCGTCGGTAGCCACCAGGGCCAGGGCATCAGGTGGGGCGGTCGAGCGCCAGGCCTCCAGTTGCCGGGCCAGGTCTCCCAGGTCCAGGTGCCGGAAAATGCCCACCTGGGCCCCCTGGGCCTTGGCCAGGCGGCAACCATCCACCAGGGAAGCGTGATTGAGCGCATCCGAGAAAACGGCGTCCCCGGCTCCGACCAGGGCTGGAATCAGCGTGGCGTTGGCCTGGTAGCCGGTGTTGAAGAGCAGGCAAGCCTCCGTGCCCTTCCACCGGGCCAGGGCCGCCTCCAGTTCGTCATGCAAGGGGCTGGTGCCCCGAAGCAGCCGGGCGGCGCCCATGCCCGCTCCCCGCTCCCGGGCGGCCCCGGCGGCAGCCTCGGCCAGGCGGGGATCCAGGCGCAGTCCCAGGTAGTCATTGGAGCAGAAGTCCAGACCCCGGCCCGGCTGGATGACGCGCTGCCGCCCCAGGTGCTGCCACTGCAACTCCCGGCGCTGGAGGCGGGTTTGCCAAGGCTCTGGAATCATGGGACCTCGATGCGCCGGGAACCTTCCCTGGGGCGACGGCAGGTAGCAGGTGGGGGGAATGCTAGGATCTAAGAGGGGTCCACATCGGGCCCCTCCTGGAGCCTTCCCATGGATCACCTGCAATCATGGCAGAGCAGCCCGACCACCACGGATGCACGGCTGCGCTTTGTTCGAAGCGTCTACCTATGGCTGATGGGCGGTTTTGCCGTGGCGGCCCTGGGGGCCCTCAGTGCCCCCCTCGTCGCAGAAGCCCTGGTGCCCGTGGCGGGTCGTTTTCTTGGGTGGGTGCTCTTCGGCGCTCAGTTCGGAACCCTGCTGTTCGCCTCCTCCGTGAGCCGCCGTGCCCCCCTGAACAAGGCGGCCTATGGCCTGTTCACCTTCGTCTCGGGCGTCATCGCTGGCATCGTGGCCCTGTTCATCGCCCGCGGGGCAGGCCTCACGCCTGTGCTCACGGCCTTCGGCCTCACCGGTGCGGTCTTCATGACGCTGACTAGCACCGCCTTCATCACCAGGCAGGATTTCAGTTTCCTGCGGCATTTCGTGATCGTTGGCATCGCCGTGATGTTCTTTGGGGGGCTCGCCTCGGCGATTTTTCACCTGGAAACCTTTGGTCTCATCATCTCCGGCGTGGCCGTCATTGCCTGCTCGGCGAAGCTGCTCTGGGATACCTCCGCCCTGCTGCGCACCGAGGATTACAGCGATCCGGCGGGCTTCGCACTGGCCCTCTTTGTGAGTCTCTACAACATTTTCATCGCCCTGATGAATCTTCTCGGTGGTCGGCGCCGCTAGGCCCGCCTTGCAAAGGAACTGCATGCTTCGCGCTTCACTTGTCGCCCTGCTCTCCCTCGGTCTCCTCGCTGAGGAGCCTGCCAAGCCCGTCCCCCCGGCCCC
>JBBIHT010000034.1:0-10780 GCA_037446845.1 Geothrix sp.
AACCCGCGACTTCCAGCGTGACAGGCTGGCACTCTAACCGACTGAGCTACAACCCCTGAGGTTTTGCTGCTTCACCAGGATGACTGGTGGGCGATGACGGGCTCGAACCGCCGACATGCTGCGTGTAAGGCAGCTGCTCTACCGACTGAGCTAATCGCCCGAATCGCCGAACCAGAATGCTCCCATAGGCGCGGGGAGGGGTCAAGGCCAAAGCTCCGCGTTGAGGGAATGGGTCAGGTCTGGTAAGGTTTTTAGACTTCTGTGCCAGGGTCCTCGGGGACCATTCTACTGGTGTGGGTGTGACCCCGGCCCCTCCGCTGGCCGAGGCCTGGAACGCTTCTGGGGGATGGCCTGTGGCATTGCTGGGACTGGTGAAGATGACATTCCAAACGCCGGAGGGTGGGGGTCCCGTGGCCCAAATCCTGGCCCAGATGCCGGATCCCATGCGGCCCGATCTGCCCGCGCTGCTCTTTGTCATCGCCCTGGTGGTGGGCCTCTATTTCTACCTGAGTATCGTGTTCTTCAAGCCCATCACTAAGGTGATGGAGGACCGGGATCGGGATCTGCGCGCAGGTGGGGAGGCCAAGGCTCAGGCGGCCGCCCTGCTGGAAGCTCGCCAGGCGGAATACGAAGGGCGCCTCAAGGAACTGCGGGCCCAGGCTTTCCAGCAGCGCAAGGCGCTGGCGGATGCCGTGGGCAAGGATCGCCAGGCTCTGGTCGAGACGGCCCGGGCCCAGGCGGCAAGGGAGCGTGAAACGGCCCTGGTCGCGCTGCGGGCCCAGCAGGTCCAGGCCCGACAGGACCTGCTGTCCCAGGTGGAGGCCCTGTCCGAATCCATGGTCAAGACCCTTTTGAAGCAGGCCTAGCCATGACGAGCATGACGATCTGGACACTGCCCACTCGCTTCGCCCTTGCCTGTTTCCTGGCGCTGAGTCCCTTGTCCTTGCGGGGCCAGGGACATGAAGCCGGGAACCCGGAAGCTCATGCGCAGGAATCCGGCACCCAGGGCCATGAGGCTCCCCTGCCCCAGGCCGCTGCCGAAGAGCATGGGACGGAGGCTCATGGGGGCCCGACCGGGGCTGAACACGGCGAGGCCAAGGGCGGCGCCCATCATGGCCCGGCCATGACGCTCTTTGGCCGGAGCTACGGCAATCTCGGGGCCTTCCTGGTGCAGTTGCTGAATTTCGCCATCTACGGCGCAGGTCTCTTCTTCCTGCTGAGGGGTGCCCTGTCGGCCATGTTCAAAGCCCGCAAGGAGGAGCTGGTGGCCCTGCTTTCCCAGGCGGAGCGGGACAAGGCTGAGGGTGAGGCCCAGGTGGTGGCCCTGGCCGCCAAGATGGAAGGCCTCGAAGCCGAACTGGCAGGCATCCTCGACAAGGCCCAGGCGGATGCGGAGCTTGAGAAACTGCGCGTCCTGGAGGCGGCCAAGGCCGAGGCGATCCAGATCCTTGCGCAGGCCCAGGCGGAAATCGGGAATCAAAAGCGTCTGGCCGAGCAGGAGCTCCGAGCCCTGGTGGCGGAACTTGCCGTGGAAGGCGCCAGCGCGCGCCTCCAGCAGAAGCTGCAGGCCAGCGAGGCGGCCCATGTGCTGGATCGAGCCATTCATCAGATTGGAGGCGCCCAGTGAGTAGCCGCCTGACTGCCCGTCGTTATGCCAAGGCCCTGCTTCAGATCGGGGAGCGCCAAGGTAATGTCGCCCAGATCCAGCAGGAGCTCGAGCGCGTGGCGGGGACCGTGGCCGCCCATGCGGACCTCTCCCGCCTTGTGGCCTCCCCCCTGGTGTTGCCCCGGAAGAAGGCCGAGGTCTTTGAAACCATCCTGGCCGGTGCCCAGGTGAGCGAGACGCTGCGGCATTTCTTCCGCGTGGTGGCCGAGGCGGGGCGCCTGAACCTGCTGCCCGAGCTGCGCCGCACCTTCGCCGACCTGGTGGATGAGCGGGCTGGCATCGTACAGGCCCAGGTGAGCACCGCCCAGCCCCTGAGCGAAGCGCAGACCAAGGCGCTGCTCGCCTCCCTCGCGACCCGCACCGGGAAGACCATCCGCCTTTCCTGGAAACAGGACGCGGCCCTGCTGGGCGGCCTGAAGGTCCAGGTGGGCTCCACGGTCCTGGATGCCTCGCTCCAGGGCCAGTTGCGCCAGCTCAAATCCCGACTGCTCTCTGCCTAACTTTTCGATTTCAACCGCAGGTTTTGGAGGACTTCATGGACATTCGCGCGGAAGAGATTTCCCGCATCATCCGCAGCCAGATCGAGGGCTTCGATGCCCAGGTGGATGTGGCCGAAGTGGGCACGGTCATCAGCGTCGGTGACGGCATCGCCCGCGCCTACGGCCTGGAAAAGGCCATGGCCGGAGAACTGCTGGAACTGCCCCACGGTGTCATGGGCCTCGCCTTCAACCTGGAAGAGGACAATGTCGGCATCATCCTGCTGGGTGATGCCGCTGCCATCAAGGAAGGCGATACCGTCAAGCGCACTGGCAAGATCATGTCTGTGCCGGTGGGCCCCGCCTTCGTGGGCCGCGTCATTGATGCCCTCGGTAATCCCATTGATGGCAAGGGCCCGATCCAGGCCGCGGCCTTCAACCCCATCGAACAGATCGCCCCCGGCATCGTGGACCGCAAGAGCGTGCACGAGCCCATGCAGACGGGCCTCAAGGCCATTGACAGCCTCATCCCCATCGGTCGCGGCCAGCGCGAGCTCATCATCGGCGATCGTCAGACCGGCAAGACCGCCGTGGCGGTGGATACGATTATCAACCAGCGCGACACTGGCGTGATCTGCATCTATGTGGCCATCGGCCAGAAGCGTTCCACCATCGCCCAAGTGGTGAAGACGCTGGAAGAATACGATGCCATGAAGCACACGATCGTGGTGGCGGCGAGCGCTTCCGAAGCCGCTCCGCTGCTCTTCCTTGCCCCCATGACCGGCGCCGCCCTCGGCGAATACTTCATGTGGCACGGCCAGGACGGCCAGCCCGCCAGCAAGGACAATCCGGGCGGCCATGTGCTTTGCATCTATGACGATCTTTCCAAGCAGGCGGCGGCCTACCGCGAGATCTCGCTACTGGTGCGCCGCCCTCCCGGACGCGAGGCCTACCCCGGCGACGTGTTCTACCTGCATTCCCGCCTGCTGGAACGGGCCTGCAAGCTCAGCGACGCGCGCGGCGCGGGTTCGCTCACGGCCCTGCCGGTCATCGAGACCCAGGCTGGTGATGTGTCTGCCTACATCCCCACCAATGTCATCTCCATCACCGATGGCCAGATTTTCCTGGAGAGCGACCTCTTCAACGCGGGCGTCCGCCCGGCGGTGAATGTGGGCATTTCCGTGAGCCGGGTGGGTGGTTCAGCCCAGGTGAAGGCCATGAAGTCCGTGGCTGGCACCATCAAGCTGGACCTCGCCCAGTACCGCGAGCTGGCGGCCTTCGCCCAGTTCGGGTCCGATCTGGACAAGGCCACCCTGGCCCAGCTCAACCGCGGCCAGCGGCTGGTGGAAATCCTGAAGCAGGGCCAGTACCAGCCCATGCCCGTGGAGAAGCAGGTGGTCAGCATCTGGGCCGCCACCAACGGCTATGTGGATGATCTGCCGGTCGCCCAGGTGCGGCGCTTTGAATCAGAGTGCATGGCATACCTCGATGTGAATGCGCCCGAGGTGCTCCGCGGCATCCGCGACACCAAGGTGCTCAGCGACGATGCCAAGGCACAACTCAAGACCCAGGTGGCGGCATTCAAGGAGACTTTCGTGGCCTCCCTGAACCAGCCCGCGGGAGCCTAGTCCCATGGCCGGTCTCCAGGACATTCGCCGCCGCATCCGGTCGGTGAAGAACACCCAACAGGTCACCAAGGCCATGAAGATGATTTCCGCCGTGAAGTTGCGGAAATCCCAGGAGCGCCTTGTGGCTCTTCGTCCCTACGCGAACAAGCTGACCGAAGTGGTCCGCCGGGTCGTGGGCCGCGTCAAGGGCGATGTGGAGATCACGCCGGGGCCAGCGGCCCAGGCCTTCCTGGCCCCCCGGGAGGAAAAGCGCATCCGCCTGGTGCTCGTGGCTTCCGACAAGGGCCTTTGCGGAGGCTTCAACGCCAATGTCCTGAAGATCGCCACGGCCTTTGCCGCCGAGACAGCCGCCGAGATCGTTCACCTGGATGTGGTGGGGAAACGGGCGGCAGAATGGGCCCGCAAGCGCCAGATGAAGCCCTCGGGGGAATACCTGAACATTCCGCTCACGGGCTTCCAGGCTATGGTGACCGGGATAGCCGCCGGGGCCACGGCCCAGTACTGCAATGGCGAGATTGACGCGCTCTATGTGATCTACAACTACTTCAACAGCGTGGTGGCGCAGACCCCGACCATCCTAAGGGTGTTCCCCCTGGAGCTGGCCCGCCGCAACGAGAGCAGGGATGCCGTGGAGATCTCCCACCTGCTGGAGCCCGACCCGAACTCCGTGCTGGAAACCCTGCTGCCCCGGTTCGTGGAGACGGAGCTACTCCGCAACCTATTGGAGAGCAGTGCCTCTGAGCATGGTGCCCGCATGGCTGCCATGGACAAGGCCAGCAACAATGCCGGCGACATGATCGCCAAGCTCACCCTCACCATGAACAAGATCCGGCAGGCCAGCATCACCAACCAGATCATCGAGATCGTCAGCGGCGCCAACGCCTAAACTTTTTCACCACGGAGGCACGGAGAACACGGAGAAAAACACGGAGAACACATGAGCAGCCTTCTCCGTGATTCCTCAGTGAAACCTCAGTGTCCTCCGTGTCTCCGCGGTAAATCCTTTCGTCGAGGTCCCCATGTCAACCAACCTGCAAGGCCGCGTGATCGCCATCGTCGGTCCCGCTGTGGATGTCGAGTTCGGCGACCACCTGCCAGAGATCATGAACGCACTGCTCACGGACATCACCAATGCCCAGGGCGTCACGGCGTCCGTCACGCTGGAAGTGCAGCAGCACCTCGGCGAGAACCGTGTGCGGTGTGTTGCCATGCAGCCCACCGAGGGCATGATCCGCGGCCAGATCGTGACTGACACCGGCAAGCCCATCAATGTGCCCGTTGGTCCCGAGACTTTGGGCCGCATCATCAATGTGGTGGGCGATCCCGTGGACGAACGCGGTCCCGTGGGCCACAAGATGACCCTGCCCATTCACCGCGAGGCTCCCAAGTACGAAGACCTCAATACCTCCTCCGAAATGTTCGAGACGGGGATCAAGGTCATTGATCTGCTGGAGCCCTACGCGAAGGGCGGCAAGACGGGCCTCTTTGGCGGCGCCGGCGTGGGCAAGACCGTGCTGATCATGGAGCTCATCAACAACATCGCCAAGGGCCATGGCGGCTACTCCGTGTTCGCGGGCGTGGGCGAGCGCACCCGCGAGGGCAACGACCTCTGGCACGAGATGATGGACAGCGGCGTCATTGACAAGAACGACCTGTCCAAGAGCAAGGTGGCCCTCATTTATGGTCAGATGACCGAACCCCCCGGAGCCCGCGCCCGTGTGGCGCTCACCGGCCTCACCGTGGCCGAGTACTTCCGCGATGTGGAAGGCAAGGATGTGCTGCTCTTCGTGGACAACATTTTCCGCTTCACCCAGGCCGGCGCCGAGGTGTCCGCGCTGCTGGGCCGCATGCCTTCCGCCGTGGGCTATCAGCCCACCCTCGCCACGGAAATGGGCGAGCTGCAGGAGCGCATCACCTCCACCAGGAAGGGCTCCATCACCTCGGTCCAGGCCGTTTATGTGCCCGCGGACGACTACACCGATCCCGCGCCTGCCACCACCTTCGCCCACCTGGACGCCACCACGAACCTGAGCCGTGAGATCGCCGCCCTGGGCATCTATCCCGCCGTGGATCCCCTCGCTTCCACCAGCCGCCTTCTGGATCCCCGCATCCTGGGCGACCTCCACTACAATACCGCCATGCGCGTGAAGGCCATCCTCCAGAAGTACAAGGAGCTGCAGGACATCATCGCCATCCTGGGCATGGACGAGCTCTCCGACGACGACAAGCTGGTGGTGGCCCGTGCCCGCAATATCCAGCGCTTCCTCTCGCAGCCCTTCCACGTGGCCGAGCAGTTCACGGGCATGGCTGGCAAGTATGTGAAGCTCGAGGACAGCATCAAGGGCTTCAGCGAGATCTGCGACGGCAAGTGGGACCACCTGCCCGAGCAGGCCTTCTACCTGGTGGGCACCATCGAGGAAGCCGCCGAAAAGGCCGAGAAGCTGGCCGCAGTCTAGGTTCGGCTCCTCCTTCAGGAACCGCGTTGCGAATCCCGAGTCTTGAAAAGAGATCAGCATGGCCCAAAGCATCCAACTGGAAGTGGTCACCCCGGAGCGCTCGGTGTTTTCGGCCGAAGTGACGGAAGTGCAGTTTCCCACGGCCTTCCGGGGCTACTACGGCATCCTCCCTGGGCATACGCCCCTGATGACCGAAGTGGGCGATGGCCTGCTCTACTACCTGCAGGGCGGGCAGAAACACTGGATCACCGTCTTCGGTGGGTTTGCGGAGGTGGGTCCAGACCGCGTCACGATCCTGGCGCGGGGCAGCGAAACCGTCGAGATGATTGATCTGGAACGGGCCGAGGCCGCGCGAGTTCGTGCCCTCAAGCGCCTGGCAGAAGCCCAGACTGAGCAGGATCTGGCCAGGGCGCAGGCCAAGCTCAATGCCAGCCTCACCCGCATCCAGATCGCGGGCCACACCCCAGGGCACGGAGCCTGACCGCCGATTCTCATCCTCCCATCGGCCATGGACGATGGGACCGGGAGAAGCCCTTCCCGGAGCCAACCTTGACCGAACAGCCCATTCTCGATCCTCGCCCCCTCCAGGACCTGTTGGAGATGGGAGCGGGGATTGAGTTGGTACAGGAGCTCCTGGGCATCCTCAGGGAGGATGTTCCCCTCCGGTTCAGCTTGATGCAGTCCGGTCTCGAGGCGCGGGACGCCGAGAGGGTCATGATGGAAGCCCATCAGCTCAAAGGTTCCGCCGCCAATCTCGGCCTTCTGCGCCTTGCCGAGCTGGCTCGGCTGATCGAGGCTGAGGCCAGGGCCGGACGCCTGGAACCGGTGGCCGACTGGCTGCAGGCCATCCCGGCGGCCTTGGAGGAGGGCCTGGTGGCCTTGGCGCAGGCCTTCCCGTCGTAGCCGCTACCAGACCAGGCGCTCGTCCTGGTTCAGGAGGCTGATCCGGTCATCGCCCAGTGCCTGGAGCTGGGGCAGCATGGCGGGGCGGTCGCCAGGGGTCAGGTGGTAGATCCTCACCGGGATGCGGGTGCGGAGCTTCCGCAGCTCCTGCCCCAGCTTGAAGGGCGTCAGGTGGCGGGAAGCCTCGGCCAGCCAGGCCTGCTCGTTGGGGAAGCTGGCCTCGGTGATGACCAGGCGCAGGTTGGGGGTGGCGTTGGCCACCTCCCAGATCCGGTCCGTCTCGGCGGTATCACTGGTGAAGACAAAGGCGTCCCTGCCGTCATCCACCTTGTAGCCCACGCAGGGCACCAGGTGATTCACACGGATGGGCGTGATCTCCAGCCCACAAACGCGATAGGGATGTTCCGGCATGATCTCGGTGTAGCGGATGGTGGGATCGTTGGGGCTGGGGATGACACTGAAATCGGGCCAGATCTCGTCATTGAAGAGGTGGCGGCGAAGCACATCCAGGGTCTCGGGCAGGGCGTGAATCTCCACGGCCTCATGGGTATGACCGAAGATGTTCTTGGTGAAGAAGGGCAGGGTGCAGATGTGGTCTAGGTGTGAGTGGCTGAGGAACACATGCTGGATCTTCACCTGCTCCCGCACCGTGAGGGCGGCGGTGATGGACCCGGCATCAATGGCAACGCATCCATTGACCAGCAGCCCAGTCAACCGCTCGCCATCGGCTTCGCCGCCGCTGCAACCCATGATCCTGAGTTCCATGGCTCCTCGGGAGTGTTCCTTCATCATACGAAGAAGGGGCACCCTTAGGCGCCCCTTCTTCGGGATGTGGACGGTTCAGAAGCGGATGCCCGCATAGACACCGACCTGAACCTGGGGAGCCAGGGCGTCGGTCAGGTCCCGGGGAGTGGCTGTGGCGTCCTTCCTGGATAGCGGAGCGGCCACCTCGAGCAGCAGGAAGGGGCTGACCATGGGGGTGGGAATGCTGAAACCCACATTGACCCGGGCCCAGGGGCGCGTCAGGGTGCTGTCCGTGGTGGCTCCCGAGGTTGGCCGGAAGGACAGCTTTTCCGAGCGGTACTCCACCCCGGCCCCCACATTGACCAGCAGCTTCCACTGCACCATGGCGCCGGCGGCAATGTACTGGTTGTCCAGCTCGCCCAGCTTGGTGCCGCCATAGGCCAAGTCGCCGGTGGTCTTGTTGTGCCAGGTGGCGTTCAGCTGCAGGGCCGCCACCTTCAGGTCCAGTACATCCACGCCGGCGCGCAGGCCGAGGCCCGTGGGACTGATGGAATCGTACTTCTGGCTGGCCCCGTAGGTGGCAGCCTGGGCCTTGCCGGCCTGCTTGTCGAGCAGCAGGCCCACCTCCGCGCCCAGCATGGGCAGGGTGGCCAGGAGGGAAAGGACGGCAAGTCGCTTTTTCACGGTGAACCTCCAGATTCAAGCGGATGCTGAATCATCCGTCCCGGATGCGCCTCCGTCAACCTCCTTTGGATCTAATCGCGCAGACTTGCTACCCTCCCTGAATGCGGGCGCACCTGCGTTTCCTGATTCTAGATGATTTCGACCCGGATACCGGCGAGTTGGCCCTGCGGGTGGCCTTCCAGCCCGGCGCCGAGGCGGCCCTGGAACTGTTGCGCCTTCGTCTGTACCTGGGCCGCTCCGGGAACCCATTGGACCCCCTGAGCCGGGAGTTGAGGACGCAAGTGCAAATGCCGGTGCCCCCCCTGTGGGAACAGGGACTGAAGACCATCATTCACGCGGTGGAGGAGGAGTTGGCCGGGCCCGAAGGCAGGCAGGCCCTCCGCTACCTGTGGGTTCGCACCCAGCTGCTGCACCCGAGCGATCCCTCCCGATGCACCCCGAACCACCCCGTGGCCCGCCAGGTGGAGGTGCTCCGGGCTTGGGCCCACCGCCTGGATCAGGAAGGGCAGGCCCTGCGGGCGGCCGAGATCCTGGAGCGGCTCCTGCTGCTGGCCCCGAAGGATGTGACGAGCCTGGCCTACCTGGTGCGCTTCTTCCGGGCCCAGGGCATGGCGGAGGAAATGGCCGCAGTGGCGGAACGCTGGACCCGGGCGGAGCCCGGCCGCATCGAGGCCCACCTGGGGCTGGGCGAAAGCCTGCTGCGCCTGGGCCGGGCCCAGGAGTCCAGGGCAGAGTTCCAAGGCGTGCTGAAGGCGCATCCAGCCCACCTCCTGGCCCACCTCGGCATGGCCCAGGCCCTGGGGCTGCTGGGGGGCAATCCGTTCCCCCACCTGGATGCGGCCCAGGAACTGGACCCGGCCGCCACGGCTTCCGTGCTGAGGGAGAGCTTCGACTACCATCTGCTGGCGCCCCCGCCCGGAGATGAATCCCTGGCGGCGGCCGCCCTCCCGGACCTGCTTGGCGTATCCATGGCCGAAATCCAGGACTACAGCCAGTTCCTGGGACTTCCACTGGCCGGGGCGGAGCAGGCCGTTCGCCAATCCGAGCTGGCCCGCTGGGTGGGCGTGATGAATCGCTATGCCCTCCTGCCCAGCGGGCTCAACTGGTCCGCGCCCACGCCCCGCCATTTGCCCGAGCTGGGCTGAGGCGGCTCGGCGGCCTATCTGCGATGATGAATCCTGAACCAGGAGCGTTCCATGCCCGTCCTGCTGAGCACCGAGCTTCCCTTCCCCGTGTTCCGGCGGGGCAAGGTCCGGGATGTCTATGATCTTGGCCGCCAGTTGCTGATCGTGGCCACGGATCGCATCAGCGCCTTCGATTGCATCATGCCGGAAGGGATCCCGGACAAGGGGCGGATCCTCACGGCGGTGGCAGCCTACTGGTTTGGCGAAACCAGCGACCTGGTTCCAAACCACTTCCGGGGTGGTTCCAGGTGGCCGGAGGCCCTTGAGCCTTACCGACCTGCGTTGGAGGGCCGGGCGGTGCTGGTGGAGAAGACGCGGCCCCTGCCCGTGGAATGTGTCGTCCGCGGCTACCTGGCCGGGAGCGGCTGGAAGGAATACCAGGCCAGCGGCGCCGTCTGCTCCGTGCCCCTGCCGGCGGGGTTGGCCCTGGGGGATCGCCTTCCCCGCCCTATCTTCACGCCTGCCACCAAAGCCGAGGAAGGCCACGACGAGAACATTTCCTTCGAGCGGCTGACCGGCATCGTGGGACAGCACCTGGCAGAACGGTTGCAGGAGCTGAGCCTGGCCCTGTATCTCCGGGGTGCCGAGGTGGCCGCCCGGCGCGGCATCCTGCTGGCGGACACGAAGTTCGAGTTCGGCCTGGATGAGGCCGGCGAGCTGGTGCTCATTGACGAGGCCCTGACGCCTGACAGCAGCCGCTACTGGCTGGCGGAGTCCTGGCAGCCGGGAACGAACCCGCCGAGCCTGGACAAGCAGTACCTTCGGGACTACCTCGAAACCCTGCCCACCTGGAACAAGCAGCCCCCGGCGCCGCACCTTCCCGAGGCCGTCGTGGCGGAAATTCGGACCCGCTACCTGGACCTGGCCCACCGCTTTGGGGTTCCGGTGTAGGGGGTCATCCAGGGCAACCGGAAATCTCACGGGTGGTTGGGCGGTGGTTCCTGGCGGTTGAGATCATCCAGGGTGAGGGCCACCATGCGTTCCCAGCGGGGGGCTCGGCCCAGCGCCTCCTCCAGGGCTTGGCCCATCTGGGCCTCCG
>JBBIHT010000035.1:0-10697 GCA_037446845.1 Geothrix sp.
CCTCCAGGCGCACCTGGTAGGTCACATCCAGTAGGCGCCGGTAGCCGACAGGAAGGTAGGCGAAGGTCAGGGTTCGCCGGGCAAAGGGCACCTCGGTGGAGGCCCCAACCAGGGACTGGCCTGCCCCATCACTGGCCGCCATGAGGCGCACCTCCTGGGTGGGCTCGCGGTCCTTCCAGGGCCTCTGGCGCATGTGCGCCAGGCCAATGCTGAGCCCGACCCAGATGTCCCCAGAGGGTTCGAGGAACAGGGCGTTCTGGCTGCAGTCCTCCCCGGGTAGCCCCCGGGAACGGTCGAAGCGCTCGAGCAAGGAACCTTGCCAGCGCTTGATCCCGATGGAGGTGCCCACCCACAGCACGCCAGTGGCATCGGCGCCCAGGGAGAGGATGGGGTGGTCAACCAGGGGGTGCGGGGGTCGGATGGTTTCCAGGACCTGCAGGCGACCCTGAAGGAATCCGACCCGGCTGAGGGCCTTGGTCTCTGCACAGGAAACCCAGGCCTGGTGCCCCTGGAGCGGGGCCAGGCAGAGCTGGGCATCGTCCGCGAGACCCCCAGCCTTGGCCAGGGTGTGCCACTGGCCACCCTCGAGGCAGGCCACGCCCTGGATCCCGGCCACCCACCAGGCGCCTTCGGGATCGGCCAGGACGCGAAGGATCATCTGGTCCGGGGTGGACCAGCCAGGGATGGGCTCGGCCCGGCAGCGCCATTGACCTTGCGCCTGCCGAAGGCGATGGAGGCCCGAACCCGCCAGGGAAACCCACAGGAAGCCCTCCGGGTTCCAGGCCAGGGCCACGGGGGATTCACCAGGCTTGCCTCCAGGAATGGTGATGGATTCAGGGGAACGACTGCCGGGTCGCAGGCGGAAAAGGAAGGGCCGTTCCTTGGCTGCCACGATGGGCGCAGCCCAGAGGCTGCCCTCGGCATCCTCAGCCAGGGCCATGATCTGCCGCGGGCGCGTTCCCGATACGCCCCGGAACCCGGTGGCTTCCGCCACGGCCAACCCGGAGCTGGTGCCGGCCCAGAGCCGGCCGTCCCGGGTCCGCAGGACGCTCCAGACGGTGTGGGCGGGCAACCCCTGTTGGCGGGTATAGCCGTTCCACAGGAGCCCGCCCACCAGTTGGTGGACTCCGTTCCCGCCCACCCACAAATCACCCTCGCGATCCACCAGGAGCACATTCCCCCCGCCCTGGGGCAGCCCTTCCCTTTCAGTGAAATCATGGGCCACCTGCCCCTCCACCCAGGTGAGGCCCGTGGCCGTGGCGGTCCACACCCGCCCCAGCGGATCCGCCACCAGACAGGCGCCATTCACCATGGACAGGGGCTGACGGAGGCCAAAATCCACCAGTGGTGAATCGAGGGTTTCCAGGTAGATCAGGTTCCGTTCCGTGCGCACCCAGTAGCCCCCCCGGCGATCCCGCAGCACGGCCAGTGGATGGCTCGAGATCGCCGGGGAGAGCTCCCGCCTGCGCCATTGCCCCTTCTGCTGGGACCAGAGCACCGTTCCGTGGGTGACCAGCAGCTCCTCGGCATCCTCGGACAACCACCCTGCCCCCAGGCCTGGGGTCCGGGGCAGGCCCTTGAGTTCCCGGAAGGTGCCAGGGGCCGTGTACAGGAACCGGCGGAACTGCTCATCCCGAAGGATGATTCCGCCCTGGATGGGCAGGCCCGCCTCGGGCATCAAGCCATGGATGCCCGCCTGCTCCAGGGAACGGAACCGGCGACCGTCCCAGTACGCCGCTCCACGCTGGGTCGCCACCCAGAGGGAACCCTCGGCCCCCGGTCCCAGGCCGCCGTATTCGATGGCCTCGCCAGGCAGGCCATCCTCCAGGCCGAACCGATGCATCCGGGTACCTTCCAGGCGAAAGAGCCCATCTTCCGTTCCCACCCAGATGAAGCCCTGAGCATCCTGGGCGAGGGCATTGACTGACAAATTGGTAAGCCCCTGGGCCGTATCGAAACTTCGGAACGCAAACACCCCCGGGGGATCCGGGGCGGCCTCCGCCTGGGCCACGGCAAGCACCAGGCAGGCCACCAGGAGGTGGATCCAGAGGCGGGGGCGCGGCTTGGGCAACATACCCTTTACTCAACGGCTACGGGGCCTGAGTGGATGAATTCCCCGACCCGGAGCCCCCTTTCGGGTTGACCCGCCAGGGTGGTTCGCCCCTTCGGGCAGCAGGTGAGGTACTCTTGGGAAATGTCCGAAACGGCGCCTCTCCCACAACTCCCCTTGCCCCTGCGCAGGCAGAAAGCCCTCAAGGCCGCCTGGAAGCCGCTGCTGTTCCAGTGGCTGGTGCCGGGGGCAGGCTACTGGATGATCGGGCAGAAGGGGCGGGCGCGGATCTTCTTCGCCGTATGGGTGGTGTTCTGCCTGATGGGGGCCCTGCAGCTGCAGTTCGGGTCCGTGGCCGGGGTGAAGGGCGGGGTGTTCGTGCCGGTATCGGGCTCCTGGCTGCCCACCCTGGGCGCCCTGGGCACCCTGGGCATCGGCCCGATCTACGGAGTGTTCTCCTGGGCCTTCGGGGGGGCGGGCACCGAGCCGGTGCGCACCCTCACCCAGGAGTACGGCGCCTCCTATGTGATGATCGCGGGCCTCCTGAACTGGCTGTGCTGTTTCGACCTCTGGGATCGCCTCACCGGGCGGTGGCCCTTCCGCCTGCCCCGGGATGAGCAGGAACAGATGGCGAAGGGGCAATAGCCGGAGGCCCGCGGTCAGGCCCCCTGCTCAACCCTCGGTCTTGAGGCGTTTCGCCAGCAGCTGGGTGCGGATGAACACATCAATGTCGCCGTCCAGCACCTTCTGTGTCTGGCTGGTTTCCGCGCCATTGCGGTGATCCTTGACCATCTGGTAGGGCTGCAGCACATAGCTGCGGATCTGGCTGCCCCAGGCCACCTCGGATTTCTCGCCGCTGGCGGCGGCGACCTTTTCCAGGAATTTGCGCTGTTCCAGCTCGTAGAGTCGGCCCTGGAGGACCTTCAGCGCGGTAGCGCGGTTCTTGATCTGGCTCCGTTCGTTCTGGCAGGACACCACCAGGCCCGTGGGCAGATGGGTGAAGCGCACGGCGGATTCCGTACGGTTCACATGCTGGCCGCCAGCGCCGCTGGCCCGGAAGACATCAATCTTCAGGTCCTTCTCGGGAATCTCCACATTGATGGTGTCATCCAGCTCGGGGCTCACATAGACGGCGGCGAAGCTGGTATGGCGTCGCTTGGCGGAGTCGAAGGGGCTGATGCGCACCAGACGATGGACCCCAGCTTCGGCCCGCAAGTACCCGTAGGAATAGGGGGCGTTCACAATGAAGGTGGCGCCCTTGATGCCCGCCTCCTCGCCATCCTGGTAGTCAATCATCTCCGTGGGCCAGCCCTTGGTTTCGCAGAAGCGGAGGTACATGCGCAGCAGCATCGCGGCCCAGTCCTGGCTCTCGGTACCGCCCGCGCCGGGGGCGATGGCCACGATGGCATGCACCGCGTCCATCTCGCCGCTGAGCATCATGCGCAGTTCGGAATCCTCCACCGCCTGGCGCAGGGCCCCCTCGATGGCCTCCACCTCCACCAGCATGCCGCTGTCCTCCCGGGCCAGTTCCAGGCCGGTCTCCAGATCCTCCAGGCCGCCGGACAGCCGTTTGGCCAAGGCAATGTCATCGCTGATGGTGCCCCGCTTCTGCAGCAGCGGCTTGGCGGCCTCGGGATCGTCCCAGAAGCCGGGCACGGCAGTCTGTTCCTCGATCTGCTCCAGTTCCAGGGATTTCCGCTCGGGATCGAGGTGGGCGACCAGCTGCCGGACCCGGGGCTCCAGCTCGTTCTTGGCCCGCACCAGGCTCTCGAAATCCATCCCTTGCCTCGCCACGCCCCGTCATGGGGAACCTTTGAGTTTATCTGCAAAGCGGTGGCTTCGACCCCAGGCTATTCTGGAAGGATGCCTGAGTTCTCCCCCGTCATCCCCGCCGATCTGGAGCCCAGCGAACGGGGCATCCTCACCGGCCATGGCGGCCTGCCCCTGGCCTGGGCCCGCTGGGAACACCCGGACCCGAAGGGCCGGGTGGTGATCTCCCACGGCTACGGCGAGCATGGGGAACGCTACCGGCACACCGCCCGGTGGCTGCATGACCTGGGGTGGGCTGTCTCCAGCATGGATCATCGGGGTTTCGGCCGCTCCGGGGGATTGCGCGGGGATGCGGTGGGTATCCGCGCCTTCGTGGATGATTTCGCCCTCTTCCTGCGCCAGGAGCGACGCCATGACGCCGACCGCACCGGCGCCCGGGCACGGATCGTGGATGGGGTGCCCATGCCGCCCCTGCCGGTGTGCCCGCAGGTGGTGCTGGGGCACAGCTTTGGGGGCCTGGTGGCCCTGCTCGCCCTGCTTTGGCATGCGGACACCCTGGATGGCCTGATCCTATCCAGCCCTGCCGTGGCCGTGCGCTCCAATTCCAGGGCCCTGGTGCTTCTCTCGCGGATCATGCGCTGGATCCTGCCCCACCGCCCCATCCACCTGCACGGAGACAAGAGCCAGATCTGTTCGGACCCGGTCATTGTCCAGCGCTACGAGGCGGATCCGCTATGCCACCGCTGGGCCACCGCCGCCTTCGGCGCCGCCCTGGAGGAAGGCCGAGCCGAGATCCTGGGCCTGGGCCACGAACTGGACCGCCCCATCCTGCTTCTGGAGGCCGGGGCCGATACCGTGGTGAACCCGGATGCCTCCGAAGCCCTCTGGACCGCGGTGAAACCAGCCCTGCTGGAGCGCCATCGCCTCCCGACCTTCTACCACGAAATTTTCCACGACCGCCATCGCGCCCAGGCCCAGGCCATGGCCGAACCCTGGCTGGAGCAGCTCCGGCGGCGATGGAACCCTTCCCCCCATTCCACCATGACTGAACTGTACCCGCTGGAGTCCGCATGAAGCGCATTCTCATCCCCCTCTCCCTGACCCTCCTCCTGGGGGGCCTGGGCCTGGGTTGCCGCAGGCCCAAGACCGCGGACAAGGGACAGACCGCCGCCCAGTTGATGCACACGGCCGAAACCCAGATGAAGCGGGGCAAGTTCAATGAGGCAAGGGTGAGCCTGCGCCAGCTGGAGCAGTACCTGCCGGGATCGCCAGAGTTCCCCAAGGCCAAACTGATGCTCGGGGATAGTTTCTTCTTCCAGCCCAACCCCAGCTTCCCCGAGGCCGAGGTCGAGTACACCAGTTTCCTCAACTACTTCCCCCGGGACGAGCGCCGCGACTACGCGCTGTACCACCGCGCCCTCTGCCATTTCAGCGCCATCGAAAGCGCGGAGCGGGACCAGGCCGAGACCCGCAAGGCCCTGGAGGGCTTCCAGCAGGTGCTGAAGGAGGCCCCCGGCAGCCCCTACGCGGCCGAAGCCAAGGCCAAGGTGCTGCAGTGCTGGCGCCGCATCGCCGAGCACGAGCTGGTGGTGGGCGTTTTTTATGTGAACACCTACTACTACCCCGGTGCCGAGAAGCGCCTGAAGGCCCTGCTGGAGACCTACCCGGACTATGTGGATCGAGAACGAGCCTACTTCTACCTGGGCGAGGCCATGCGCCAGCGGCTGCTCTCGGAGGAGGAGCTGAACCAGTACAACAAGGACTACGCCCTGAAGCTGGGCAAGCCCGACCTGAAGGATCTCAAGCGGGATGAGATCACCCAGTACGGCAAGGACTATGTGGCGTTCAGCCAGGAACGGATCAAGGGCTACCGGGAGGAGGCCAAGAGCTACTACCAGAAACTGGTGGAAAGCTACCCGGGCTCCGCCTGGGCCCGGCGCGCCGCCGACCGGCTGGTGGGCATGGGCACCACCTCCGTCAAGGAATCCCTCGACAGCTAGGCCGTCTTCAGGAGCATGGATGATTCTCAGCACCCTCGGCCTGGGCACCTACCTGGGCCCTGCCACCCCCGAAACGGATGAGGCCTACATCGCTGCCGCCCGGGCCTTCCGGGCCGCGGGTGGCACGGTCTTCGACACCGCCGCCAACTACCGGGGGGGGCGCTCGGAAGCGGCCCTGGGCAAGGCCTTCCAGGGCCTGGCGCGGGATTCGTTCTTCGTCTCCACCAAGGCCGGCTACATTCCCATGCCCGAAAATCCAGATCCCGACGAGAACCCCCGCAGTTGGTTCCATCGCGTCTTCGAGCAGCCGGGCATCCTGTCCGTGGCGGATCTGGTGGACGGCTGTCACGCCATGACGCCGCGCTACCTGGCCCATCAGCTGGATCTCAGCCTGGCAAGCCTGGGCGTGGGCACCCTGGACATCTTCCATCTCCACAACCCCGAGACCCAGCTCAAGAGCCTGGGCGCCGAGGCATTCTACCTGAGGATCCAGGAAGCCTTCGCGGCCTGCGAGGGCTTCGTGAGCGATGGCCGCATCCGGACCTACGGCGTGGCCACCTGGAGCGGGTTCCGGGTGCCCGAAGGCCAGCCGGAGCACCTTTCTCTGGAGCGCCTCCTGGCCGCCGCCCAGTCCGCCGGGGGAAAAGATCATCACTTCCGCTGGATCCAGATGCCCCTGAACCTGGCCCTGCCGGAGGCCTTCATCGCTCCCACCCAGTCCTTCGGAGGCCAAGAAATGACGGCACTGGAGGCGGCCATGACCGCGGGGCTTTCGGTGCAGACCTCGGCCTCCATCCTGCAGGGGCGCATCCTGTCCCAGCTACCCGAGGGCTTTCCCGAGGCCCTGGGCGTCCGCACTCCGGCCCAGGCCGCCTTGCAGTTCACCCGCTCCTGCCCCGGCGTGACCACCGCCCTCTGCGGCATGAGCCAGGTGGCCCATGTGCAGGAAAACAGCTTCCTCCTCGATCAGCCCAAACTCAGCCCCGCCGCCCTGGACAGCCTGTTCGCATGAAACTCCTGGCCATCAGCCCCGGCACGGGCTGGGAGCGGGGGCCCTGGGCGGAGGTGCTGGGATCCGGGGTGGATGCCTTCCTGATCCGGGAGAAACGGATGGAGGCCAAGGCCCTGCTGGACCTGATTCGCTGGTGCCAGGACCTGGCCCCTGGCCTGGAGCTATGGGTCGCCGATCGCCTGGAGCTGGCCCTGGCCACTGGCTGTGGCCTCCATGGCAGCGAGGCATATCCCGAGGTTCCACCTGCCCTGGTGCCCCTGTCCCGCCCCCTGCACACGGAAAGTCAGGCACCTGGGCGCTTGTCCTGTCAGCAATGGCTGGTATCGCCCCTGTTCCAGAGTCCCGGCAAGGGCGCTCCCTGGGGGGTGGACCGCTTCCATCGCTTCCTCGATGGGCTGCCCACCCCTTGCCCCCGCATCCTGGCCCTGGGGGGCATCACGGCTGGTACCGCCGGGGAGTTGCGCCATCCACGGCTGGCGGGGCTGGCGGCCATCCGGCCCTTCTGGACCGGCGATCCCCGTCGTACCGTGGCACGGTTTCGGGAAGCATGAGCGTATCCTCTCCTGCATGTTCCGCGATCTGAGAGCGAAGGTCAGCCAGACCCGCCGAGTGCTGGCCTGGATCCTGGTGGCGCTTCTGCTGGGGGTGGGCGTCATCATCCTGCCCTGGTTCTCCACCCATCCCACTCTGCGCCTTATCGGCGATGCCCTCTTCTGGGCGGTGCTGGCCTACGGGATCGTGCGGCTCTTCACCTTCCTCCTCCTGGACCCCCTGCTCAGTCATCGCAAGACGGCCACGCCGGGATTCGCCCGGGATCTCATCGTGGTGGCCCTGTATCTGATCGCCATGGGGGGTGTGCTGCGGGAAGTGCTCCACATCGGCCTGGGCCAGCTGCTGGGTACCGGCGCCATCGCCGCCGCCGTGGTGGGCCTCAGCCTCCAGGAGGTGCTAGGCAACCTGTTTGCGGGCATCTCCCTGCACCTGGATCCAGCCTTCCAGGAGGGAGATTGGCTGGAGATCACGGGCAGCTGGCGGGGCGGACCCGGCCGGGAAACCCAGGTGGCCCAGGTGGAGGCCATGACCTGGCGCACGGTGCAACTGCGCACTGAAAACGGCGACATGGACATCCTCCCCAATCGGGTCATCGCCCAGGCGGTGGTGACCAACCTCTATGTGCCCTCCGGCTTCCATCGCCGCGTCAGCCGGGTGGTGGTGGAGCCCGGGCCCCGGCTGCATCAGGCCATTGACAAGCTCACCCTGGCCCTGGCGGGCCTGCCCCATCTCGAAGCCCATCGCCCCGAGGTTGTCGTGCAGGGGTCGGACCTGGGCGGCGCCATCCTCGAAATGCGCTTCTGGGCCCTGGGCTTCCGCCATGGGCGCCAGGCCACCTACCACGCGTCCCGGCTGGCGGCCACGGTATTGCCCCGGGAAGGGTTCCGCCTCATGGGCGTCCAGGGGCCCACACCCCTTCCGAAGCCCTTGGAATCCCAGGCCGGGCCCGAGGCCGTTGCTACCATGATCCAGATGCTTGGCCTCCCCGATCGCTGGACGGCCTCCCTGTCGCCTCATTTCCTGTTGCGCCACCTGGCTCCGGGCGAAGCCATCCTGCGCGAAGGAGATGCCGGGGACAGCCTGTTTGCCGTGCAGCGGGGCACGCTCCAGGTGGTCCATGCGGAGCAGGGGGAGGAACCTTACACCGGCCTGTTCTGGCATGCCCTGGGGGAACTGGGGCCAGGGGAATGGTTCGGGGAAGCGAGCCTGCTCACGGGGGCGCCCCGCCAGGCCACGGTGGTGGCCGTGACCGAGGCGGAGGTCCTGGAACTGCCCAAGGAGGCCTTCAATCAACTGAAACAGGATCCTGAACTCACTGAGCGGCTGGTTGACCTCATGGCCCAGCGCCACCGGGATCCCGACAGCGCCAACCAGCCCAGGGAATCCCTGCGAGCGCAATGGTCCCGGCAGATCCGGGCCTGGTTCGGGTTGGGGGGGCCGTCCAGCTCCTAGTCGGCCGTCCAAGCAATCATGAACCGGCACCGCGTCTTCAGCCTTCCCCAAATGAAAGGTCAGCCATGAAGGCAACGGCTTTCCTCCTGAGGAGGCCGCTGCCAACCACCGCCAACGACGGCTTCGTCCCGGTGAACGGGCTGAACATGTACTACGAAGTCCACGGTACCGGCGACCCGGTGGTCCTGCTCCACGGCGCGTTCATGACCATCACCAACAACTGGACCGGGTGGATTGGTGAACTCGCCAGAACGCGGGAGGTGATCGCCGTCGAAATGCAGGGCCATGGGCGCACGGCGGACATCCCCCGCGACCTCACCTCCGAGAACCTCTCCGACGATGGGGCGGCACTACTCGATCACCTGAAAATCCCACGCTCGGACCTCATCGGCTACAGCATGGGCGGTGCCATTGCCATGCACTATGCGATCCGTCATCCGGACAAAACCCGCAAGGTGGTCGTCATTTCGTCCGGGCTTCGCCGAGACGGCATGGTCAAGGAAGGGCTCGACGCACTTGCGACACTCAAGGCGGAGGCATTCAGAGGCTCACCCCTTGAAGCCGATTACAGGCGGCTGAGCCCAACTCCGGGCGACTTCCCGAAGCTCGTCAAGCGGCTTCTCCTCGCGTCATCGAAAGCAAACGACCTCCGCGCCGACCAACTGAAGGCCAGCAGGGCATCAAAGTTCTTCATCCACGGCGACATCAAGCCACTCTCCGCTTCGCGATTGACCGGCCTGCCTGCCACGACGCATGTTACGCTGATGCAGCGCATGCCTGTTGTTGTCCCGATGGTGAACGACTTTCTCGACGCCCAGCCACTCAAGCAATATGGGAGGATCGGTCCTGCAGAATGCCCGGCAGCTGCGGCCTGGGCGCCGCCATCCTGGTGATCTGAACTTCAAGGCCCTTACAAGCGGAACCGGCAGCTCAACCGAGGCGTTCGGCGTCTTTCCTCGTTCACCCGGAGCCACCATGGCTGAGAACAAGACCAAGCCAAACGAAGCGAGTGTCGCAGGCTACCTCAGTGGCATTTTGGACCCAACCCGTCGGAAGGATTGCGAGGTTCTGGCGGAGCTCATGGCGAAGGCCACCAAGGAACCGCCCAGGATGTGGGGCACCAGCATCGTCGGCTTCGGAACCTATCACTACCAGTACGAGAGTGGCCGGGAAGGCGTTTCATGTGTGGTCGGATTCTCCTCGCGAAAGGGTGCAATCACCATCTATGGGCTCAACGCCGCCCCCGCCCACGCGGAGCTCATCCTGAAGCTGGGCAAACATACAGCCGGCAAGGGCTGTCTCTACATCCACAACCTTGCGGAGGTGAATTTGAAGGTCCTAGGCCGGCTGGTTGCCGGGGCTGCTACAGCGAGGCACCACGATCGCTGTTGACGGTAGTGCCTGACCCCTCACTCAACTGGGCCCCTGACTGCCCGGGCATCCGGTTACTTGCTGCTTCTTGGCATCCCCGCTTCGCAGGACGCTCCAGGGCAGCCCCTATCCGTTACTTGGAGAGGCCCCTGACGAGCCACTGGTATCCTGGGCCGGAGGAGGTCCCATGAGTTCGCCGGAACATCTGCATCAACTGGTCAGCGACCTGGGGGACTCCCTGGTTCAGGCGCTGGCGGCCGATGCCCATTGCCGCCATCAGGCCGACTGCCCCGGCGGTGCAGACCAGCCAGGTCGGAAGCTCATCGTCGCCGTGATGTCCTTGCGCACCTTGGCTGCACGCGCGGTGGACAGCCGGTTCTTCTCCGCCACCCGCATGCCCATGAGCTGTGCCCGGCGCGCGAGGCGGACCTTCTCGGCGACGGTGATCCGGCAATCGTCGATGCACACCAGGCGCGCCGCGCGCGCGAGG
>JBBIHT010000036.1:0-10605 GCA_037446845.1 Geothrix sp.
CAGGCAGGGCTTATGACCAATATCACAGAATCAGGTTTCTCGGCATAAATAGGAATTCAAGCGTTGACGCACAGGGCGCCAGGCTCTATCGTTCGTTATCAAACCGTTCTATCTAGTCAAAACCTATATTCACGGCCATTTAATATATTTTCTGGCGCGTTTATAACAGTTTGTTTGATTGGGGTGTTGGATGGGGGAATGCCCATCACTAGGCCCTTTGGCTGCAATAACAAATTGGAATATTAAAAGGATAAAAGGGGAAGGCCATTGAGCACTGCACATGCCGGGAATGAAGCACCCTACCGCTGGCTCATGACCGTGCCGGGGGAGCCCTTCTGCAAGACCCCCTTCGACCCCTTTCCTCCGGGGGCGGGTGAGGTGATCGTGGCGGTGGCAGGATGCGGCGTCTGCCACACGGACCTCGGGTTCTTCTACGGGGGCGTTCGCGTCAAGCACGAGTTGCCCCTGGCCCTGGGACATGAAATCAGTGGCCGCGTCGTGGCCGCCGGAGCCGGGGCCCATGACTGGATGGGCAAGGCCGTGATCATCCCCGCGGTGATCCCCTGTGGCGCCTGCGAGCTGTGCCGGTCGGGCCATGGCACCATCTGCCGTCACCAGCAAATGCCCGGCAACGACATCCATGGTGGCTTCGCCTCCCATATCACCGTTCCCGCCACGGGCTTGTGCCCCGTGGATGAAGCGCGGCTGGCGGCGGCAGGGCTCCAGCTGGCTGACATCTCCGTGGTGGCCGATGCGGTCACCACGCCCTACCAGGCCGTGGTTCAAGCCGGGGTTCAGCCGGGCGATTTCGCGGTGGTGGTGGGCGTCGGCGGTGTGGGCGGCTATGCCGTGCAGATTGCCCGGGCCCTGGGTGCCACGGTGGCGGCCATTGATGTGGATCAGGCGCGACTGGATCACATGACCCGCCATGGTGCCGCCCAGTCCTTCAATGTGCGGCAGATCTCCGGCCGGGATCTGAAGAAGGCCCTGCAGGATCTGGCCAGGCAACGGGAGCTGACGGACACCCAGTGGAAGATTTTTGAATGTTCCGGCACCGCCGCGGGCCAGGAAACCGCCTATGGCCTGCTCAACCACGGTGCGACCCTGTCCGTGGTGGGCTTTACCATGGACAAGGTTGCACTGCGGCTGTCCAACCTGATGGCCTTCCATGCCCGGGCGCTGGGCAACTGGGGCTGTCTGGCCGAGTTGTATCCCCAGGCCCTGGACCTGGTGCTGGACCAGAAAATCGCCCTGGCTCCCTTCATCGAGCGGCAGCCGCTGGGCGAAATCACCCGCGTGTTCGCCGATGCCCACTCCCACCGTCTGGGCGGACGCGCGATCCTCGTGCCCTAGTGAGAAGGGGAGCCTCGGCATGGTGGCAATCACGGAGCGTGGGGTTTTGAAGTCGAGGAGAAGCGCATGCCAGGCATGAATGAGCGTCCAGTCCACGCATGGCTTGAGAAGGAGGGTGGTCTGCTGCGCCTTCGCCTGGACCGGCCCAAGGCCAACATCGTGGATGCCGCCATGATCGCCGCATTCCAGGAGGCGCTGCGGGAACACCTGCTCAGCCCCTCCCTGCGGGCGGTGCTTCTGGATGCCGAAGGCCCTCACTTCAGTTTTGGTGCCAGCGTGGAGGAACACTTGCCCGCTTCCTGCGCCGCCATGCTCCAGCAGCTGCATGCGCTGGTTCTCCAGGTTCTGGAATGCCCCGTTCCCTTCCTGGTGGCCATCCAGGGCCAGTGCCTGGGCGGCGGGCTGGAACTGGCGGCCGCGGCGCATCTGATCTTCGCCGCGCCCTCCGCGTCCCTGGGCCAGCCGGAAATCAAGCTGGGGGTCATCGCGCCGGCGGCCTCTTGCCTGCTGCCCGAGCGTATCGGGCAGGCTCAGGCCGAGGAACTCCTGTTCTCGGGCCGCAGCATCAGCGGCGAGGAGGCCCACCGGATTGGCCTGGTGGAGGTGCTGGCCGAAGTTCCCGAACAGGCGGCCCTCGGCTATTACGACGAGCACCTGGCGAGTCGCAGCGCCAGTTCCCTGCGCCTGGCTGTTCGCGCCGCGCGCGTGGGGGTCTGCGAACGCGTTCGCACCAAGCTGGCCGCAGTGGAACGGCTGTATCTCGCCGATCTGATGGCCACCCACGATGCCGTGGAGGGCTTGACCGCCTTCCTGGGCAAACGACCGGCCGTCTGGCTGGATCGCTGAAGGGCCACGAGGAGCGCATGTCCAAGTCTGTCTATGTGGGTCTCGATATCGGTTCCTCCCGGACCAAGGTGGCGGTCCTGGATGCCGGACAGGTCCTGCTGGGGCAGGCGGTCAAGAAATCAGGGACCGATTTCTCGGCCACCGCCCAGGTGTGCCTGGACGCCGCCCTGGAGATGGCGGGGGCCACCCGCGCGGAGATTTGCCAGGCGGTATCCACCGGCTACGGTCGGACCAATGTGGCCTTCGTGACGGAATCACACCGGACCGAGATTGGCTGCCTGGCCAACTGGGGACGCCATGCCATTCCCGGAGCCATGACGCTCATTGATATCGGCGGCCAGGACAACAAGATCGTCAAGCTGGACCAGGGCGGCCGGCGCAGCAGCTTCAAGATGAATCGCAAATGCGCTGCGGGCACCGGGGCCTTTCTCGAGGAGATGTCCTATCGGCTCGATATTCCCATCGAGGATATGGACGGCCTGGCGCGCGCCTCCCAGGCGATGGTGAAGCTGGGGAGCTACTGCACGGTCTTCTCGGCCACCGAGGTGCTGGAGAACATCCGCAACGGCAAGCAGGTGACGGATATCGTCAAGGGACTGTTCTACTCCGTGGTGAAGCGGGTGCTGGAGATGGACCTGCCCTCGGACACCGTGGTGATGACCGGCGGCGTGGTGGCGCACAATCCCTACATCCTGGACATGGCCGAGGAGATGCTGGGGCGCCCGGTGATCCGGCCCGAGCACCCGCAACTGGCCGGGGCCTTGGGCGCAGCGATCTATGCCATTGAACAGAAGGACGGGGCGCCCACGGGCACTGTCGAGGAGGAACTGCCATGACGGAACCTGCCAATCCCGGGGTGAAACGAAAAAAGCTCAAGGCCGGCGAGCAGATGAACAAGGTCATGGCGGAGAACTTCTATGCCGTCCACGAAGCCGCCACCACGGGACGCCAGAAGGTGGCCTGGTGCACCAGCGTGGGGCCCGCAGAGCTGCTGCGCGCCCTGGGCTTCGCCGTGCACTTCCCGGAAAATCATGGGGCCCTGCTGGGCGCCACGCGCATGGCCACCGACCTGATTCCCGGGGCCAATGCCATCGGCTACTCGCCTGACATCTGCTCCTACCTCACTGCCGATATCGGCGCCTACCTGAAGGGCGTCACCCCCCTATCCAGGGCCTACCCGGGCATCCCCACCGTTCCCAGGCCTGATGTGCTTGTGTACAGCACCAACCAGTGCCGCGATGTGCAGGACTGGTTCGGCTGGTACTCAAGGGAACTGGGTGTGCCTTCCCTGGGCATCAAGTCTCCCCGCAACCTCAACGAAGTGGGGTCCGCGCCCATCGAGGATGTGGCGCGGCAGATGCAGGAGCTGGTTCCCCAGCTGGAGGTTATTTCGGGGAACCGGCTCGATCTCGACCGCTTGAGGGAGATCGTGGGGCTTTCCAGGAAATGCACGGACCTATGGAAGCAGGTGCTGGAAACGGCCAAGGCCAGGCCCGCTCCGCTGACCTTCTTCGATGGCACCATCCACATGGGACCCGCCGTGGTGCTGCGGGGAACCCAGGCCGCGGTGGACTACTACCAGGTGCTTCTGGCCGAGCTGCAACAGCAGGTTCGCGACGGGCAGGGGGCCGTGGAGGGAGAACAGGTTCGACTCTACTGGGACGGCATGCCGGTGTGGGGTCGGCTTCGCCAGCATTCGGAACTCTTCCTGCAACTCAGGACCAATGTGGCCGCCTCCACCTACTGCAGCAGCTGGATCTTCCAGGCCTTCGACGAGGGGGATCCCTTCCGCAGCATGGCCCAGGCCTATCTGGAACTGTTCATCGTCCGCTCGGACGACTACAAGCAGCAGTACATCAAGCGCATGGTGGAGGAGTTCCACCTGGACGGCATCATCTACCACGACGCCAAGACCTGTCCCAACAACTCCAACAGCCGCTACGGCCTACCCAAGCGGCTGGAGCTGGAGAACGGCGTACCCAGCCTCACCCTTTCGGGCGACCTCAACGACCTGCGCTGCATCTCGGACGAACAGACCCGGACGAATATCGAAGCCTTCATCGAACAGATCCTGGAGGGGAAATAGGATGCTCGATCCCCTGTTCAAGCCTCGGTCCGTGGGCATCGTGGGCGCCAGCACCAAGGAACTGTCCATCGGCAATGTGATCATCAAGAACCTCCAGCAATTCGGGTACAAGGGGAAAATCTATCCGATTCATCCCACGGCGCCCGAGGTGCGTGGCCTGACGGCCTATGCCTCCCTCGCCCAGGTGCCCGGGGAGGTGGATCTGGCCCACATCATCCTCCCATCCAGGATGGTTCCGCAGGTCATCGAGGAGTGCGGCCAGAAGGGGATTCGCGCCGCCATCATCAATTCGGCGGGTTTCAGCGAAATGGGGGAGCAGGGAGCCACCCTCCAGCGCGCCTTCCTGGCCAACGCCGCGAAGTATGGCGTACGCATCTTCGGCCCCAACTGCCAGGGCATCATCAACACCGATCCCGACCTGAAGGCCTACTGCAATTTCACCTTCACCTATCCCGCACCCGGAGCCATCTCCGTGGTGGCGCTGAGCGGTGGCGTGGGCGCCGTGATCATGCAGGCCCTGGCGGATCTGGGCGTGGGCATGCGCATGTATGCCTCCAACGGCAACGCCAGCGACATTTCCATACCCGAGATCCTTCGGTACTGGTCCAAGGATGCGGGTTGCCGGGCGATCATCCTGTACACGGAGGGGTTCTCGAAGCCCCGGGAGTTCCTGGCGGTGGCCCAGGAACTGGCCGGGGTGAAACCGGTGCTCGCCATGAAGGCGGGGCGCACCGTGCAGGGTGCCAAGGCGGCCTCCTCCCACACGGGCTCGTTGGCTGGCGTAGACATCGCCACGGAGCTGATCTTCGAGAAGACCGGCATCCTGTCCTTCGACAACGAGGAGGACATGGTGCGGGCCGCGCAGGCCTTCGCCACCCAGCCCATTCCCGCGGGGAACCGCGTGGGCATCATCACCAACACGGGCGGGCCCGCCGTCATCGCCACGGATGTGTTCGGGGCCATGGGCCTGGATGTGCCCAAGCTATCCGCAGGGACCATCGCCCGGTTGCAGGAAAGCCAGTTGCCCGAAGCGGCCCTGGAGAACCCGATTGATGTGGTGGCCACGGCCAGCGGGGCCCATTTCCGCGCCGCCCTGGATGCGCTCCTGGACGAGGAGGGCGTGGACTGCATCTTCGTGAATTTCGTCACAGCGCCCTTCACGGATACGCAGGAAGTGGCCAGACAAATCGCCGCCGTGGGTGCCCTCGGGAGGAAGCCCATCGTCTGCAATTTCATGACCGACCTCACCCAGGCGAGGTTCCAGGAAACCCGCGACATCCTCAAGGCGGGCGGCATCCCCTGCTACGCCCATCCCACGGCAGCGGCGAAAGCCATGGCGGCCCTGGTGAACTACGGTCGCCTCCGGCGGAGATCCATCGGTCAACCCGAAGGCATGCGTGGGGTGGATGAGGCCAGGGCCGCCAGCATCCTCCAACAGGCCCAGACGGCGGGCCGAATGGTGCTTTCGGCCCAGGAGGTCTACGGAATTCTGGAAGCCTATGGCATGCCCGTGGCCCCCTGGCGGGTGGTGGAGAACGCCGAACAGGCCGTCCTCGCCGCCGAGGTGCTGGGCTTTCCCGTGGTGGTCAAGGTGGATGCCGAAGACCTCAGTCACAAGAGCGACCAGGGCGGCGTGGCCATCAACCTCAAGGATTCCACGGCGGTGCGGGGCGCCGTGGGGGCCATGCAGGCCCGCCTGGGCCAGGGTCGAGGGCTGCATTTCCTGGTGCAGAAGTTCCTGCCCGGGGGGCGGGAATGGGTCCTTGGCGCCAGTCCCTCCCGTGGGCTCGGGCACCTTCTGATGTTTGGCCTGGGCGGCATCCATGTCGAGGTTCTCAAGGATGTGTGTTTCAAGGTCGCGCCCGTCACCCGCCTGGAGGCGGAGGAGATGCTCCGCTCCATCAAGGCCAAGGCCCTGCTGGATGGCCATCGCGGCGAACCGGGGGTGGACAGGGCGGCCCTCGTGGATCTCCTCCTGCGCCTGTCGCAACTGGTCACGGATCTGCCCGCCATCCAGGAGCTGGACCTGAACCCGGTGCTGGCCTTCGAGCAGGGCGCCGTGGCCGTGGATGGGCGCATCCGCATCCTCCCGGTGAAACCGTGAATCCCACCTCGAACCCTTCACGAAGGATCACCCCATGCTGACCCGAGCCTTCATCCCCTACGGCGGCTACTACAGCACCCCCTTCGCCCGCTGGCAGGGCAGTCTGGCCAATGAGCATTCCATTGTGCTGGGGGCCAAGACCTCCCGGCGCTTCTTCGAGTCCAGGGGCTGGGATCCGCGGGCGATCCAGTATGTGCTCGTGGGCAGCACCGTCTATCAGAAGCAGTGGTTCTATTCGGGGCCCTGGGCGGCGGCACTGATGGGCGCCCCGGAGGCGCCGGGTGTCCTCGTCAGTCAGGCCTGCTCCAGCTCGACCTTTGCCATCTATCAGGCGGGCATGGGCCTGGAAACCGGCCTCTTCGAGCAGAGCTGGTGCCTGCTCGCGGATCGCTGTTCCAACGGCCCCCATGCCACCTGGCCCAATCCCAATGGCCCCGGGGGGCAGGTGCTTGCCGAGGACTGGGTCATGGACAACTTCGGGCTGGACCCCTGGGCGGGGGAGGCCATGATCCAGACGGCGGAAAATGTGGCGAAGGAGTATGGCCTCACCCGGCAGGAATGCGACGAGCTCACGATGCGCCGGCAGGAGCAGTACCTGCAGGCCCTGGACCGGGATCGCGCGTTCCAGAAGCGGTACATGTTCGCGGCGGAAGTTCAGCTCCCGAAAAAGAAGACCCTCCTCCTGGAGGCGGACGAGGGCGTCATGTCCAGCACGGCCGAGGGCCTGGCCGCCCTGAAGCCGGTGCTGCCTGGTGGCGTCCACACCTTCGGTTCCCAGACCCATCCCGCCGATGGCAACTGTGGCATCTCCGTGACCACCCGGGAGCGGGCCCGGGAGTTGAGCACCGATCCGAGCCTGGAGATCCGGATCATCTCCTTCGGCTTCCATCGCGCCAGGAAGGGCTTCATGGGAGCCGCCGTGGCGCCCTCGGCCCGGAAGGCCCTGGGCCAGGCGGGCTTGAAGGTGGCCGATCTCGGCGCCATCAAGACCCACAATCCCTTCGCCTCCAATGATCTGGCCATGGCGCGGGAACTGGGGCTGGAGGTGAAGGCCATGAACAACTACGGTTCTTCCCTGATCTTCGGGCATCCCCAGGCGCCCACGGGCGCGCGGCTCATCATGGAAGGGATCGAGGAGCTGGCACTGAAGGGGGGCGGCTACCTGCTCTTCTCGGGCTGTGCCGCCGGGGATACGGCGGCCTCCCTCATCCTGAAGGTGGGCTGAGCCATGAGCAGCGGGTTCATTGCCACGGAAACCGTGGGCCGGGTGCTGAAGCTGAGCTTCAACCGGGCGCCCGCCAATGCCCTGGGCCGCGCCTTCGGCGAGGAGTTGTACGAGGCCTTCCATGCCCTGGAACAGCGGGACGAGGTGTCCGTGGTGATCCTCACGAGCGCC
The DNA here is from genome assembly GCA_037446845.1 of Geothrix sp. Classification (GTDB taxonomy): domain Bacteria; phylum Acidobacteriota; class Holophagae; order Holophagales; family Holophagaceae; genus Geothrix. The sequence goes on from JBBIHT010000036.1 coordinate 7,786, forward strand.
CTTGAGAAGGCCTTCATCGCCGGGGCCGACATCAAGGAAATGGCGGCCATGGACCAGGCCGAAGCCGAAGCCTTCTCGAAGCTGTTGCAGGAGGCCTTCTCGCTGCTGACCCGCCTTCGGAAGGTGGTCATCGCGGCCATCAACGGTCATGCCCTGGGCGGCGGTTGCGAGTTGGCCCTGGCCTGCGACTACCGCTTCATGGCCCGGGGCAAGGCCCTCATCGGTCTGCCAGAGGCGGGGCTCGGCATCGTGCCGGGGGCGGGTGGAACCCAGCGCCTGGCGCGCCTGATCGGCATGTCCAGGGCCCTGGACATGCTTCTTCGGGGCCGTGTCCTGGGGCCCGAAGAAGCCCTGGACATGGGCCTGGTGGACCGCCTGTTCGACGCGGAGACTTTCGCGGACGAGACCATGGCCTTCGCCACTGCGCTGGCATCGGGGGCCGGCAAGGCCCTGGGTTGCATCAAGGCCGCCGTGCGGGAGGGGCTTGAATTGCCCATGGACCAGGCCCTGGCGGTCGAGCGCAAGTACGGGCTGGAGAACTTGCTCACCCGCGATGCCAGGGAAGGCCTGAGCGCCTTCGCCGAAAAGCGGAAACCCAACTTCACGAACCAATAACCCAAGGGAGGAAGCAATGACCATCGAAGCAATCCAGACCGTCGGCGTGGTTGGCACCGGCAGCATGGGCGTGGGCATCATGCAGGTGGCGGCGCAGGCGGGTTTCCAGGTGCGCGCCGTGGATGTGAGCGAAGCCGCCTGGGCGAAGGCCCAGAAGACCATCGCCAAGAGTCTCGAGCGCATGCTGGCCAAGGAGAAGATCACCGAAGCAGACATGCAGGCGGCCCTGGCCCGGATCAGCTTCTCCACAGAGCTTGATTCGCTCAGAGAAGTGCCCTTCATCTTCGAGGCGGTGTTCGAGAACCTCCAGGTGAAGAAGGAACTCTTCACGAGGCTGGACGCCATCGCCCGGGAGGACGCGGTCTATTCCAGCAACACCTCGTCCCTCTCCATCACCGAGATGGCCTCCCTGGTCCGACGACCCGCCCTGTTCATTGGCATGCACTTCTTCAATCCCGTGCCCATCATGCGCCTGGTGGAAGTCATCCCCGCCCTGCAGACCACCCAGGCCACGACGGGTCTGGCGCTCGCCATGGCGAAAAAACTTGGCAAGACGGCAATCACCTGCAAGGACACGCCGGGCTTCGTGCTGAACCGCCTCCTGGTGCCCTACATGCTTGATGCGGCCCGCCTCCTCGAGCAGGGAGTCGCCTCGAGGGATGACATTGATACGGCCATGAAGCTGGGCGCGGGGTTTCCCATGGGCCCCTTCGAACTGATGGATTTCACCGGTGTCGAGATTTCCCAGTATGTGGGTGACATCTTCTTCGAGGCCACCAAGGAACCCCGCTTCGCGCCGCCGACGCTGCTTCGCAACATGGTGAAGGCTGGCTACCTGGGGAAGAAGACCGGCAAGGGTTTCTACGACTACCCCGCCCGGTAGCCGGTGGCCTGAGGCAGTACCCGCGGAAGGAACGACCATGGATCAACCACCCTTCGAGCCCAGATCATTCGCAATCATCGGGGCAGGCCCCGTGGGTTGCATCGTGGCGGCCTTCCTGGCCAGGGGAGGCTACGATGTGTCCCTCTGCGATATCAACCGGGCGCTGCTGGAGCCGGCCCTGGACCCCGGCATCATCATCGAGGGCACCGATGCCATGCAGGTGAAGGTGGCTCGGGTCACCACACGCATCGAGGACCTGCTGGAGCATCGCCCCGATGTCATCGTGGTGGCCGTCAAGGCCATCGCGCTGCCTGCGGTGGCCTCAGCGCTGCGCTCCCTGTTCGATAGCCAGGGCGAGGGCAGCCAGGTGAATCCCTTCGTGATCAGTTGGCAGAACGGCATTGACACCGAGTTGCTGCTGGCCCAGCAGCTGGGCGCCAAATCTGTCATGCGGGGGGTGGTGAACCTGGGCTGCGTGCCCGTGGCCCCGGGGCGCACCCGCATCGGGTTCCACATCCGCCCGCATCACCTCCAGGAGCTGGATCCCGCCTCCAGGGACGCCGCCCTGGCCATCTGCCGGGTCTTCACGGAGTGCGGCCTGGATACCCACCATTCGGATCAGATCCGGGATCTGGTCTGGCGCAAGGCCATTCTCAACGGCTGCATGAATCCCATCTGCGCTGTCACAGGCAAGACCATGGCCGAGCTCATCGAGGATCCCATCCTGTTCCATCTGGTGGGCGCCCTGATCAAGGAAGGCGTTGCCGTGGCCCGCGCCAATGAGTACGCCCTGGGCTCGGGCTTCTACCCGTACTGCATTGACTACATCAAGAGCGCGGGCCACCACAAGCCGTCCATGCTCCAGGACATCGAGGCGGGGCGCCGCACCGAGGTGGATTTCATCAACGGCAAGATTGCCGAGTACGGGGCCCAGGCAGAGGTTCCCACGCCCTACAACACCATGATCCGGGGCCTGGTGAAGGCCATGGAGTCGAAGGGCAAGGGCAACGGCCTGGAGAAGGTGGCCACTGATATCCGCACCCGGGTCGAGAGTCTTGCCACCCGGATGTGCGAGGAAGCCCAGTACCCCTCCCAGGGGGCCACGCTGTTCGTGGATCTGGAACGGCGGAAATCCTTCGCCAGGTTCCTGCCCAGAGAGGTGTTCCGAACCTTCCTTTCCAATCGAGGCGGGAACTTGTATCTGCTCTACAACCTCCTGCTGGAAGGCCGGGAGGCTCTGGATCCCCAGGTGCCCCTCATCTTCGGCAGCGGTGTCCCCGTGGAGGCCGCATCGCCACGGCCCGGGGCAATGTGGTGAGTGT
>JBBIHT010000037.1:0-10568 GCA_037446845.1 Geothrix sp.
CCCAGTACCACGGTCTCGTCCTCGGGGGATTTCTCGCGATGGGGCTTGGGGGCGGGTTTCTCCGCAACCGTTTCCTCTACCCTTTCGATCTCGGCGGTCATCTCGCCATAGGCCATGCCCCAGTCGGCCTGGACTAGGATCCTGGCGCCGCTCCCTTCCTCCATGCTGGCCAGTTCCTGCCGCTTGCCGTTGAGCACAGCGCTGGCGATGGCCGGAGCCAACTGCAGGCGCACCTCGCCGATGCCACCCTTGGCAAGGATGCCATTGAGGCGACGCACCACCGACAGCACCAGGGCTTCAAGGGTCTTTACCTTGCCGGTGCCCGCGCAGGTGGGGCAGGGCTCGTGGTTCACATGCTGCAGGCTGGGCCGGATGCGCTGCCGGGTCATCACCAGCACGCCGAAGCGGTTGATCTTCCCCACCTCCATGCGGGCCTTGTCAGCCTTCAGGCATTCCACCAGGCGGTCCTGGATGGCCCGGTTGTGGGTGTCCCGCTTCATGTCAATGAAGTCAATGACCACGAGCCCGGCCAGATCCCGCAACCGGAGCTGACGAGCGACTTCCTCCGCCGCCTCCAGGTTGGTCTTGAAGGCCATGTCCTCGACGCCATCGCCGGAGGTCTTGCCACTGTTCACATCAATGGCCACCAGGGCCTCTGTCTGGTCCAGGGCCAGGGCCCCGCCGCTGGGCAGGCTCACCTTGCGGCCATAGATGCGGTCAATCTGCTCTTCCAGCTGGTGGCGCGAGAAGAGCGGCTTCTTCCCCGAGTAGTGCTTCAGCACCTCCAGATGCTGGGGCATGGTGCGCTTGAAGAACTCCTGGGCCGCATGGAAGGTCTGCAGATCGTCAATCTGGACTTCCTCCACATCGGCGGTGAAGGTATCGCGCAGGGTCCGCGTGACGACATCGTCTTCCTGCCACACCAGCCCAGCGCCATGGCGGTGCTTGTAGCGACTCTGCACCTCCTTGTAGGTATCCAGGAGGTACTCGAGATCCCTCTGGAAGTCCTCCTGAGTGACTCCCAGGCTGGCTGTCCGTACGATCACGCCGATGTTGTCGGGGATTTCCAGCGTATCAATGAGCTCCTTGAAGTGCCGCCGTTCCTCGGTGCCTTCGATCTTGCGGCTGATGCCGTTCACTGGATTCCCGGGTGTGATCACGAGGTAGCGGCCCGCCAGGCTGATCTGGCCGGTCATCATGGCGCCTTTGGAACCCAGTTCTTCCCGCACGGCCTGGACCAGGATCTCCTGGTCCCGTTGGAGGATGTCCTGGATGCGGGGGCGGCGGCCATCTCCAGTCAGTTCCCGGGGCAGGTCGCCCAGGGGCAGGAAACCGTTCTTCTGGCCCCCAAAATGCACGAAGGCCGCCTGCAGACTCGAGTCCACCCGGACCACCCGGGCCTTGTACAGATTGCCTTTGATTTTCTCGTTGTGCAGAAACTCGACATCGAAGTCGAACAGCACACCGTCAATGAGGGTCGCGACCCGGATTTCTTCTGGATCGGTCGCGTTGATCAACATGATCTTCTTCGGGTTCAAGGATGCTCCTTGTGGGGCTCAGGGGGTCTGTGGCTTCCGCCCGGCAGGCTCGATGCCCTGGTGTTTGGGATTGGGATGGGATCGGGAAACCGAAGGGGGCCCTGCCCTGTCTTCGGCCACCCTGGAAAAAACCGGACTGGATGGTCGCGTTCCGTGGGGAAAAAGGCAGGCCTCGATCAACCCAAGGGAACTCCTTGCATTAGACCCTCCTCCGGCCCCCCGAGCAAGCGGTATATGGCACCTGCGAAGTTACAAACTCGTCACAGCCAGCGCCCCCTGCCTTCACCGCCCTCCTTCAACCTGGATGCATGAAGGAGAAACCCATGAGCAGACCCTCCCGCGTCCGCGCTGCCCTGATCGCGCTCCTGATGGCCCCCATGGCCTCAGTGGCCCTGGCCCAGACCGTCAACCTCTCGGGAGCCGGGGCTACCTTCCCCTACCCTCTCTATTCCAAATGGTTCAACGAGTACAACAAGCTGCACCCCTCGATTCGGGTGAACTACCAGTCCATCGGCTCCGGGGGCGGCATCCGTCAATTCACCCAGGACCGCACCGTGGACTTTGGCGCCAGTGATGGCCCCATGAACGACCAGCAGCTCAGGGCTGCCAAGGTCCAGCCCATCCTGCACCTGCCCATGACCATGGGCGGCGTGGTGCCGGTCTATAACCTGAAAGTCGGTGGCCTGCGCTTCTCGGGGGAAACCCTCGCCAACATCTTCCTGGGCCGCATCGTCATGTGGAATGACACCGCCATCGCCAGGGAAAACCCCGGCGCCAGACTGCCGGTGGAACCCATCACGGTGGTCCACCGGGCCGACGGTTCGGGCACCACCTATACCTGGGTGGACTTCCTAGCCAAGGTATCCCCGGAGTGGAAGCAGCGCGTGGGCGTGGGCACTTCGGTCACCTGGCCCGTGGGCCTGGGCGGCAAGGGCAACGAGGGGGTGGCGGGAACCGTCAAGCAGACTCCGGGATCCATCGGCTATGTGGAGCTGGTCTATGCCCTGCAGAACCGCATGACCTACGCCGCCGTGCGCAACGCCGCAGGGGAATATACGACCTGCAGCCTGGCCTCGGTTTCCGCCGCCGCCACGGCCCAGATCCCGGCGGATTATCGCGTATCCATCACGAATGCGCCGGGCAAGGGCGTCTATCCCATCTCCACCTTCACCTGGGCCCTCGTGACCCCAGCGATGCAGGATGCCCGCAAGAAGCAGGCACTCCACGATTTCCTGCTGTGGGCCCTGACCAAGGGCCAGGCCTCCGCCGAAGGACTGGGCTACGCGCCCCTTCCCAAGGCCCTCATCAAGCGCGAGCTGAAAGACCTCGAACGCCTCAAGTAGCCTGAGCAGACCCGGATCCGCGGGGCCACTCAGGGTGGTCCCGACACCTGAAGCGAGCCCCATGGAAACAGATGCCAGCGCCATTCCCACCGCCGAGCTCGCGCCGTTTAGACCAGAGGCGCACGCCCTGCCCCCCCTGAGCACGGGTCGAGGGGTGGACCGGGCCTTCCGCCTGGCCACGGGCGCCTGCGGAATGCTGGTGGCGGGAGTGCTGTTGCTGGTGACCGTGTTCATGGTTCGGGGTGCCCTGCCGGCCTTCCAGAATCATGGTTTCAGGTTCATCCTGTCGCCGGACTGGGACCCCACCAACCAGAAGTACGGGGCCCTGACCTTCATCTTCGGAACGGCCTTCACCAGTGCCATTGGCATGGCCATCGCCCTGCCCCTGGGCGTGCTCACCGCGGTAGCCCTGGTGGAGCTGCTCCCCCGGGGGCTGGCCAAGGTCATTGCCCTGGCCGTGGAACTGCTGGCGGCCATCCCTTCGGTGCTGCTTGGCCTCTGGGGCATCTTCGAGCTGGTACCCCTGGTGCGCCAGGTGGAACTGGCCATCTACCGTTCCCCCCTGGGACTCAAGGACCTGCCTATCTTCGCCGGCGCCCCCATGGGCGTGGGGTTCCTGTCCGCCGGCCTTCTCCTGGCCATCATGGCCCTGCCCTTCATCCTCGCCATCTCCCGGGAGGCGCTGTCGCAGGTTCCCGTGGCCCAGCGGGAGGCGGCCTATGCACTGGGTGCCACCCGTTGGCAGGCCATTCGCCGCTTCATTCTTCCCTACAGCTGGAAGGGCATCTTCGGCGCTGGGCTCCTGGGCCTGGCCCGGGTACTGGGGGAAACCATGGCCGTGACCATGGTCATCGGCAACACGCCCCAGATCAAAGCCTCCCTCTTCGCCACGGGCTACACCCTGGCCTCGGTCATCGCCAACGAATTCACCGAAGCGCCTTCGGACCTGGCGATCAGCGCGCTCATTAGCCTGGGGCTCATCCTCCTGGTGCTCACCATCCTCCTGAATGCCACCGCCCGGTTCATGCTCTTCTTCCTTAACCGCCGCATGAGCGGAGTGGGGGCCCCATGATGACCCGGAACCAGCTCCGGCGGGCCCACGGCCGTTTCATGGAGGCCATCTGCCTGCTGGCCACCCTGCTGGCGGTAGCCCCCCTGGCCGCCTTCCTTTGGCATCTGGTGGCCATGGGAGCCGGCGCCATGACGGCAGACCTGTTCACCCAAGTTCCCCTTCCCCCCGGCGAGTCAGGCGGCGGGCTGAAGAACGCGCTGGCCGGCTCCCTGGCCGTGGTGGGCCTCGCCACCCTGGCGGGGATTCCGGTGGGAATCGGAGCGGCGATCTACATGACCGAGTTCGCCCGCCCTCGCCTGGCCTTCCTGCTCAGGTTCGCCTGCGACATTCTTTCGGGCATTCCCTCCATCGTCATGGGGCTCCTGGCCTACCAGCTCCTGGTGCGCCCCCAGCACCATTTTTCCGCCCTCTCCGGGGCCCTGGCCCTGGCCTTTCTCATGCTTCCCGTGGTGGTCATCACCACCCAGGAGATGCTCCATCTGGTGCCGGGAAATCTGCGAGAGGCCGGTCATGCCCTGGGCATCCCCGCTTGGCGCATCGCCACCTCCATTTCGATGCGGGCCGCGGCCCCCGGCGTCCTCACGGGGGCCCTGTTGGCCGTGTCCCGCATCGCGGGGGAAACCGCCCCCATGCTCTTCACCGCCTTCGGCAACCCCTACTTCAGCCTCGACCCCCAGGCGCCTATCGCCACGCTTCCCCACTCCATTTTCACCTATGCCATCAGCCCCTATGATGACTGGCATCGCCTGGCCTGGGGCGGGGCGCTCATGCTGGTACTCGGCATCCTTGGCGCCACCTTGTTGAGCCGTTTCATCCTCTGGTGGCACCAGCGCCACCTCCATGCTTGAACGGGGAACCCCCATGCTCGCCTGCCAGGATTTGCACATCTCCTTCGACGCCAAGGCGGTCATCGCCGGCATCAGCCTGGACTTCCCCGCCCGGCAGATCACCGCCATCATCGGGCCATCGGGTTGTGGCAAGTCCACGCTGCTCAGGGCCTTCAACCGCATGCACGAACTCACTCCCGGCGCCCGCGTACGAGGCCGGATCACCCTGGCCGGGAAGGACATCTACGATCCGAAGGAGGATGCCGTTCGGGTGCGCCGTCGCATCGGCATGGTGTTCCAGAAGCCCAATCCCTTCCCGACCCTCTCCATCTTCGACAATGTGGTCGCGGGTCTGCGGCTATCGGGCCTGCGCAATCGCTCCCTGCTGCAGGGGACGGCCGAAACGGCCCTCAGGGACGCCGCCCTCTGGGACGAGGTCAAGGACCGCCTGAAGGGCAGCCCCATGAGCCTATCCGGTGGCCAGCAGCAGCGTCTCTGCATCGCCCGGGCCCTGGCGGTAGGCCCCGAGGTGCTGTTGATGGACGAGCCCTGTTCTGCCCTGGACCCCATTGCCACTGCGAAGATCGAGGAGCTCATGTTCCGCCTGCGGGAGCGGCTCACGGTGGTCATCGTCACGCACAACATGCAGCAGGCGGCCCGGGCCAGTGATCGCACCGCCTTCCTCTGGATGGGCGAGCTGGTGGAGACAGGCGACACCGAGGCCATCTTCACCACACCGAAAAAGTCCATGACCGAGGATTACATCACGGGGAGGTTCGGCTGATGCCACGGCATTTCGACAACGACCTGAAGGATCTCAAGGACGGCATCCTGGCCATGGCTGGGGTGGCGGAGGCCATGATTGACCTCACCCTCCAGGCCCTGGGCGAACGCTCCAGCGCCAAGGCCGAGGAGGTCCACGGCCTCGACCGCAGTATGGATGAGTGGGAGCTGAAGCTGGACCACCTCTGCATTGACCTGCTGGCCCTGCACGCACCGGCGGCCACAGACCTGCGCCTGATCGCGTCCAGCCTGAAAATCATTCCCGAGCTGGAACGGATCGGCGACCACTGCTGCAACATCGCCCGCCGGGCCGCCTTCGTGAACCCGCCGGTCCTGCCCGAGGGCCACCTGGAGCGCATGGGGCAGGAAACCCGCAGCATGGTGCGGCGGGCGGTGGATGCCTTCCTCGGGCGGGACGCCGCCTTGGCCAGGGCGGTGATCCAGAACGATGATGCGGTGGATGAACTGTACAGCTTGATCTACCGGGAGCTGCTGCAGCGCATGATGGCCGATCCCCTCTGCATTGAGCGGTCCAGCCACCTCATCCTGGTCATCAAGAACTGGGAGCGCATCGCGGATCAGGCCACCAATATCGCCGAGGAGGTACTGTTCATCCTGGAAGGGCGCAACGCCAAGCATCCCTACCTGTCACGGAAACAGTAGTATCATCCCATGCCTTACATCCTCCTGTTGGAAGACGATCCTGAAATCCGCCTTGGGCTGGAACGGCACCTGCGCCGGGAGGGCTTCACGCCCTGCCCGGTGGAAACGGGCGCAGCGGCGCTGGCGGCCCTCAGGACGCCCGGCGCCGTGTTCGATGCGGCCCTACTGGACCTGAGCCTGCCTGACATGGATGGTCTGGATGTCCTGCGCTGCATCCGGGCAGAGCCCTGCCTGCGAGCGCTACCGGTGCTGCTGGTCACGGCGCGAAACGAGGAGATTGATCGCATCCTGGGCCTGGAGCTGGGCGCGGACGACTACATTTCCAAACCCTTTTCCGCCCGGGAGCTGGCCGCGCGGATCCGCGCCATCCTCCGGCGCTCGGCCCCGGCGCCGGCAGGTGACAGGACACAGCGCCTCAGCTTTGATTGCATCGCCGTGGACCTGGACATGCACACGGCCCGGGTCGAGGACCGGCTCGTGCCCTTGACCCGGCGCGAGTTCGAACTGCTGGCCTACTTTCTGGCCCACCCCCGCCGCGTCCTCACCCGGGAGAAGCTGCTGCAGCAGGTCTGGGGGCTGGAATACCTGGGTGAAAGCCGCACCATAGATGCCCATGTGCGCCGAGTCCGGGCCAAGCTAGGCGACCCCGCCGCCGATCTCATCGAGACCGTGGTGGGCGTCGGCTACCGGCTGGGCGGCCCCGCCGAGGCGTGAAAGGGGGAGCAGCGGCAGGCGCACCCGGAAGGTCGCGCCCTGGCCGAGGCAACTCACCACGGTGACCTCGCCACCCATGAGGCGACAGAGGTGCTTGACGATGGCCAGGCCAAGACCAGTCCCCGGTTTGGCCCGGGTGCCGGGTGAGCGGTAGAACCGCTCAAAGATGCGCGTCTGCTCCTCCTCGGCAATGCCCGGCCCCTGGTCCTGGACCTCGCAGACCAGGCTCTGCTCTTCCAGGCGCAGGGCCAGCCTTACCACGGCACCAGGCGGGCTGAACTTGATGGCGTTGGAGAGCAGATTCTCGATGACCTGATGCATCCTGAGGGGGTCGGCCTGGATCAGGACATCATCCTCGGCAACGGTGTCGAGCAGCACCTGCACCGAGCCCAACTGGGCCCGTGCCGAGACCTCGTCCACCAGGGCCTGCAGGAAGGCCTTGATCCGCACGGGTTCAGGTCGCAGTTCAAGGGCGCCGCTCTCGATGCGGCTCAGTTCCGAAAGATCCGCGATGAGCAGGGAGAGGCGATCCACCGATCGAAGCAGGGATTGCGCCGTGGCCCGCAGTCCTTCGTCCAGGTTCTCCTCCAGCAGGTTCTCCGCGGCGATGCGGATGCCCATGACCGGCGTCTTGAGCTCATGGCTCACATTGGAGATGAATTTCTGGCGGGTGGTTTCCAGGGCCTCCTGGCGGGTCACATCGTCCAGAGTCACCAGCACCCCCGAGACGGATCCCATGGGCGCGAAGGGAATGGCCCTCAGCCGAAGCACACGGCCCCCACGCCCCAGGCGGATCTCTCCAGGCACACCGCCGAAGGCCTTGCCGATCACCTCCAGGGCCTCGGCGTCCGGGAAGGCCTTCGCCAGGCTCATGCCCTTGTCCATGGGAACGCCCAGCCCCAGGTGGCGCTGGGCGGATGGGTTGAATTGTTCGAGGATGCCCCCCTGCCCGAAGAGGAGCACGCCTTCCTCCAGTCGCGCCATGACGCCCGGCAACAGGATCTCCTCCCGGGCGGCACGGGCACGGAGCGCCTGGTTCTCCTGTTGCATGGCGGTCCACACCCTGGGCAGATCCTGGATGGCCCGGGGGCCCGATCTTGCCAGCAGCAGCCCCAGGGGCTCGGTGATGAACCGGACCTGCCACCGGACCAGCAGGAGCGCCACCAGGATGATGGTGGCCAGGCCCCCAAGGAACCAGAACAAGGCCACCCCTTTCTGGAGACTCACGCCCAGGCCCACCCCCAGCAGCACCAGGGCACCCATGGCCAGGAAGGCCCTGGTGGCAAAGGCGGAAAGCCCGGAGCCAGGCCCTTGGGTGTGCTTCATGGCCCGCCTCACTGCCCCCTGCCACTCAGGGCCTGGAGGCCCACACCCAGGACAATCACCCCCAGTGCCACCCAGCGCATGGGCGTCATGGCTTCACCCAGGAAGGCCCGGGCCAGCAGGGCGTTGGCCACGAAGCCGAGGGCGAGGAAAGGATAGGCATAGTTCACTTCCACCAGGCTGAGGGCTCCCAGCCAAACCACCACGCTCACCGCGTAGCAGGCCAAGCCCGCGAGCACCCAGGGCTCCAGCATCAGGCGGAACAGGGGGCCCAGCGCCACCTGCATGCCCCCGGCGGATTGCAGGCCCTTCTTGAGGCAGATTTGGGCCACTGCGTTGAGCAGGACCCCCAGCACAATGAGGGGGATGGCTTTCAGGTTGGGGCTCACGGCTGCTCCAAGAGGGATATCAGGGCATTCCAGATCAGGTTTTCCGGCAGGGCGGTCATGCAAGGGTGGCCCGGCAGGGGGCAGTGGAAGGTCATGCATTCGAGGCAGGTGAGCGCATCGTCCCTGAGCACTTGGACCCTGGGCCCCCGGGGCGCTGAGTGCCTGGGACGCGTGGGACCGAAGACCGCCAGGGTGGGCACACCGGCGGCTGCGGCGATGTGGGCCAGCCCTGAATCCATGCCCACCAGGGCCCTGGCCTCGCAGATCCAGGCGGCGGACTGGGCCAGGGTGCATAGATTCACCAGATTCAAGGCACCGGGGAGTTCAGCCATGAGCAACTCGGCCAGGCGCTGGTCCTCCGCGCCCGCCCCGAGGATGACCGCCCGCAGACCCTCGGCTTCCGCCCTTCGCCCCAGCGCGGCGAAGGAGGCCACCGAAAGTCGTTTGGACCCACTATTGGCGCCGGGCGCGAAGGCCAGATACTCTCCATGGAAGTTGGTGCCTTTGGCCTGCTCGGCGCGGGAAGTGAAGCAGTCCTCCCGGGGGCGGAAGGCCCCATAGCCCATGGGCCCCAGTTCCGGGAAGGCCCGCTGCACCACCGATGCATACCGATCCACGAAATGATCATCGCGACGGTAGAAGGCCACGCTGTGCGTGCAGAGGAAACTCACCCCGCCATCCCCGCACCCCAATCGCAAGGGCACCCGGGCGAGGGTCCCGGCCAGCAGGGGACGAGCGCTCTTGGGAAAGGCGATCAGGGAAGCCGGCCGGTGCTTCCGCAGCAACCGGGCCCCTTCCATGGCACCGAACTTCCGCCGCGGTTCGGCCACGGTGGCCGCCACCCCCAGGCTTCCACCGAAGAGCTCCACGGTCGCCGGGGGGCCCCAGAACACCAGGGGCAGGCCCGCGCGCCTCAGGGGTTCCACCGCTGCGTAGATCATCATCGCATCGCCGAAAAAACGATTCACCCGGACCCAATGCGCACCCTGGGGGATCATGAATGCTTCTTCCGCAGCAGGAGGATCTCGCCACCTCCGGTGGGCACCTGGCACAGGATCTCGAACTGCGCACGGCGCTCCGGTGTCATGCCCCAGGCATGGGCATTCCATTCGTCCTTCTGGGCCACCAGCCTGGCCTCGGGGTCCAGGGAATCCAGGGCTTCCGCCCGGCGGATCTCCGGCATCAGATGTTCCGTATAGACCATGACGCCGCTGCGAATGGTCTGCCAGTAGAACACCTGCCGTCCCTGCATGAAGGGCCTGGCAGTCTCCGTCCAACGACGGTAGTTCTTCCGCGCATCCAGCAGCTGAAACCCCCAGGTGCCGCCCACGAGATAGACCAGGCCAAGGGTGGCCGCCGTCCAGGGCACCAGGCTCTGGGCAAGGCTGTGCCACGCCTGGAATCCGAGGATGATCCCCCCACTGAGCGCGAGCACTGCCATGAGTCGCAGGGGCCCCAGGAAGGGCGCCAGCTGCGCCTGGACCTTCTGGCCACCACCACCCAGGGCCGCGACGCCCAGGGCAAGGGCCAGCAGCAGAATTGCCCCGGCCAGCAGGAAACCCATCCGCCGGGCTCGTTTGGGGTTCAGCCCAACCAGGAAGTCACCCAGCAGCAGGGCCAGGAAGGGATAGGCCATGAGCAGGTACTTGCCCTGCTTGCTCTGCACCAGGCTCAAGAACAGTAACGGCAAACCGAAGGCCAGGACCAGGAAGCGCGGCACCGCTGCCGCCAGTCGCCCCCGCCTGCACAGGTTCCATCCGAGGACGGGCAACAGCATCACCCAGGGAAAGATCAGCAAGGATTACATCCCGCGCGTGGCGTCGCATCTTTCCAGGACAGCGGCGGAGTTCTTCCGGTGGTCCGGCGTCTCGTCGGGACACACCATTCTCGACCTCGGCTGCGGTGACGGTTCGGTC
>JBBIHT010000038.1:0-10557 GCA_037446845.1 Geothrix sp.
GGCTGAAGGTGGCAACACCCACCTGTCCACTGGCAGCCACCTTCAAGGTGAGGGTGGTCCCGTCGGGAAGGCTGGCCAGCGCAGTGGCCAGAGCTGATTCCAGGAGGTGGCCGTTGATCTCCTGCCTGAGGGCCACGGTGTTCACTCTGCCACCGGGGCAGGACAGGGACCGGACGCGCAGGGCCCCTGGGACCTCGACCTTGTCCTCACGGTTCCGGCGATCCCTGGCCGCCTCCTCCACCCTGGCCGCAGGGGCCTCGCCGGACAGGGATTTCAGCAGAGGCGCTGACGCGCAGGGCAGCCACCCGCCCCCGGTACCTGCCACCTGACCCACGGCCGCATCGGAGACGCCCTCGGGCAAGGGCAGTGGCTGGACCACGGTGGTGGCGCTCCCGGGGTTGCGGACCTGGGTATCCACCGCCACGAAGGAGGTGTAGGCGGTCAGCAGGTGGTGGGCTAGGCCCAGGCGAGTCACCTCGGCCCTGCGCTTCGCATCCTGGCCGAACTGGTCGTAGTCCGACAACCTCTGGATGCGCTGGCGGGCCCAGAGCTGCGGGAGGGGGGTGTGATGGCGGTCCTTCACCTGGGCGATTGCAAAGGTCTGGCTCCAGGGCCCGCTGCCACTGATGCCCGAGAGGGTGAGGGTACCCTTGGCCGCGCCTGTCCATTTGCCGATGCAGATCACGGGCCGATCCGCCAGCACATCGGGCAGCTGCACGGGCTCCAGGTCCTGGATTGGGAACCCGCTGCTGCTGAGCTTCAGGTGGGTGAGTACCGGCGAGGTGACATAGGCGCGAAATCGTTCGGCTTCCTGCGCGGCCTGCTCGGGTCGGGTGATGACGAAAGCCTCGCCCTGGCCCGCGTGGGCCATGCCCTCGATGAGGTGACGGTTCACGGAGGAACCGATGCCAAAGGCAAAGAGGTTGGCCGATCCGAGGTTGCTGCGGATCAGGTCGAACACCGCGCCATCGGCGCTGATGTAGCCATCCGTGGACACCACGAAGGTGCGCGAGATGCCGGGAAGGCGCGGCAAACCCAGGGCCCGGCGCAGGGCGCTGCCCAGTTCCGTGCCACCGCCGCCGCTTTGCGATCGCACAAAGGCCAGGGCCTGCCGGGCATGCTCAGGCGTGGCGGGCTGCGAAGTGGGTGACCACAGGGCCGAACTGCCCTCGAACACCATCACATTGAACAGATCCTGGGGCCGCAGACCCTGGATCATCTCGTTCATGAGCGCCTTCGACACCTCGATGGGGAAGCCCATCTGGCTGCCGGAGATGTCCATGATGAACACGAACTCCCGGGGTGGCAGATCCTTGGGGGTCACGCGCCTGGGGGGCTGGGCCATGAGCAGGAAGGTGTTTCCCTCTCGCCCCTGATCCAGCAGGAGGCCGGATTGCACCGCGCCGCCCGCCAGCTGGTACTTCACGATGACATCGCGATTGCCGCCCTGGGCCTCGCTGGGATCCAGCCTCAGGTTGGCTTCGGCCTTTCCGTCAAGGGTGATCACGGTCCTGTGGGTAGCGCAGCTCATGCGCTGGATGGGCAGGCCTGCCGAGAGCCTTAGTTCCAGGTCGAAGGTGTTCGCTGGCTTCTCGCCGGCGGGAGTGGTGGGATTGGCTACCCAGCGCTCACCGGTGGCAGCGTCAGTGCCCGCTCTCCCGACATAGCGCGGCCCCACCACGGTGGGATAGACGAAGGCATAGGTGCCCTCCGTGGGGATCAACAGTTCCGTGTAGGCCAGCTCCACCCGGACCTCGTCGCCGGGCAGGATGTTGGCCACATGCATCTGGAAGACATTGGGGCGATGCTGCTCCAGCAGCGATGCGCTGCGGCCCTGCAGCTTGGCCTGCTCGTAGTCGGCGCGGGCCTGGCCGCGCTCCTTGATCTGTGCCTTCAGCACCCGCTCGCCGATGGTCATGGTCAAGCCGTGCACCGCTGCCCGGGTGGAGCCCGGAAACAGATAGGTGGCCTCCAGCGGCCGGGTGCCAGCGTTGCGGTAGACCTGAGTGACCCGCACATCGGCGATGACGCCCGCGATGGCCACCTTCACCCAGGTGGCTCTCAGCGGCAGCTGGTCCAGGGAAGGATCGTCGCTCTTGACGAAGAAGAAGGGTGAGAGCGAGGCATCGCCCGGCTCAGCGCTGGAGGGCGGTTGGAGGCAAGACGCCGCGGGGCGGCTTCGGGCCAGGGCGTCTCCCTGGAGGCTCGCGGCCAGGCCCGCGCAGCAGGCGAGCAGGGTGGTGGTGAAGCGGCACAGCGACATGGCATCCTCCCGTTTCGTCCGCACCGAAAGGGTGCGATACAGGAGGGAATGTCGCGGGGGGGTGGATCCTTTCAGGGGCCGGAATCTATTGGGTCGGATAAATGCGCATCCTGAAACCGTCCACCGGACCCGAGGCAGGCAATCTGGCGGGAGCTGCGACGGGGCGGTTCGGCAGGTACAAGTCCAGGACATCGGCCGGGCCCAGAACCACCTGAACCTGCCAGGGGGTGAGGTGGTCCTGGGACCGTTGCTGCTTCTGAAGGGTCAGCACCTTGACGCCACCTGGTCCTCGCTGGAGCAGCACGGGCTGGGCGGCTGCGGGCACCAGGACAGTCACCCGCGTCCAGCCCTCGCCAAGCGGTTCCAGAACCCAGTGTGGGAAGGTAAGGGCCTTGGCAAGGGGCTCTGCTCGGTCCAGGCGCTTGCCTTCCGCGGCCAGGGCTGGGGAGGGGGTCGCCGTTATGGGCGCGTCCCGCCGGGGCGCCACGCCTCCCACCACGCCCACCCTGTCAAGGCTGGCGGCTTCGGGCACCGACCTGGGCTCGCTGCCTGTCCCCTGGGAAACAGCGTCCTGGCCTTCCGTCTTGGCCCGCAGGGCAGTGACCTGCCTGGGCGTGGGCAGGGCATCGGTGGCGCTTGCGGCGGGTTCCGGTGTGGCATTCTCCGCCAGGACTCCGGGTGCTTCCGCCGGGCTGGGGCCGGAGGGTCCGGAGGCTCTGACGGCTCTGGCGGCGCTGGCTACGGGTGGCCTGGATCCGGGGACCGTGGGGCCCTGCGGTCCCGGGGGCGGCTCTGGCCGAGTGCTCTCCTGCCTCGCGGCGGGCGCTTCGGCCTTCGGGTTGCGCAGGTACGCCAGGCCCGCCAGGGACGCCACCAGGAGGCTGGCCGCGGCGCCCAGGAGTCCTGGGTGCCGCCAGAATGGGACGGGCTTGGGGCGAGCCGCAGCCAAAGCCGCCAGCAATTGGGCCTTGGCCTCGGGATCGCTCAGCAGTTCGCGCAGGGCTTCTTCATCCATCAGGGCATCAAAAATAGCCTGGTGGTTCAAGGCGGCCTCGAACAGGGCCTTGCGCTCTGTCTCCGTGAGGGTTCCGGTAGCGTAGCCGCCGAGCAGCCGCTCCGCCTTGGCGGGCTTCATGGCATTCCCCTTTGCCCACGCCCCTCCCACTGGCCGCCGAGTCGGTCGAGCAGCTCCTTCCGGCAGCGGTGGTCCCAGGTGTAGATGGTGTTCAAGGTCCCGGCGCCCAGTTGGGCCTGGATCTCGGGGAAGCTGGCGCCCTGCAGCTTGAGGCGAAAGAGCTCGCGGCACCGTTCGCCCATGGCGGCGATGCCGGCCAGGAGCCGGCCCAGCATCTCCTTGCGCTCCAGCACCGTGGCTGGATCTGGTTCGTCCGAGCTGGGGGGGAAGTCGGCCACATCCACCGCCACGAACTCGCCGCGGCGGGCCGCCTTGCGCCGCTGGGCGGCCAGCTTGAAGCGCAGGATCCGGAAGGCCAGGGGGAGCAGGTCCTCCAGGCGGTCGAGATGCCCGTACTTCGTGTGGAGCAGCATCAGCACCTCCTGCGCAAGATCCTCGGCCTGGGCGCCTGCATACCGGGATGCCGCGAAAGCCATCATCCTTTCACGGAGCCGCGCCAGGATGGCCCCCCGGGCCTCCCTGGCCATGCCCTCACCGCGGTCCGCCAAAGGGGCCTGGGGGGCGGGGGGCAACGGTCCGGTTTCAGTCTGGTCTTTCCACAAGGGAGGATCCTGTCAGGTGGAGCGCAGCTTCCTGCCGAGGGCTGAGCGCAAGGCAGCGCAGGCCCGGGCCCGGTGGCTGAGGGCGTGCTTGATCTCCGAGGATAGTTCTCCGAAGGTGGCCTCGAAACCCTCTGGAATGAAGATGGGATCGTAGCCGAAGCCGCCCTCGCCGCGGTGATCGCTGGCGAGCCGGCCTTCCACCGCCCCGCTCACGGTGAAGGGCTCGCCCTGCACCGGGGCGAAGGCCAGTACGCAGACGAAGCGGGCTCTGCGATCGGCGCCTTCGGGCAACAGGGACAGGAGGCGATGGTTCCTGTCGCGGTAGGTGGCCAGCTCCGGCGCGAACCGGGCGCTGAGGACGCCAGGCCCGCCCCAGAGGGCATCCACGCAGAGGCCAGAATCGTCCGCCAGCATGCCGTCCACGGTTTCCCCGCCGTGCTGGAGCCACCAGGCCCGAGCCCCAGCGACCTTCTGCAGGGCGTTGTCCTGGAAAAAGGCGCCGGTTTCCGGCAAGGAGGGCGCGCCTTCGGGCCAGGGAACGAAGTGGAACTCGGGAAGCAGCTCCGCGAATTCCCGGAGTTTGCCTGGGTTCCTGGAGGCTAGGAGGACTTTGAGCATGGCGGCGGCACCCGGTAGTTCATGCGGAATCGGCCTGGGGTCAGCACCCGACCACCTCGGTGTACCAGCTGCGGGCCCGTTCGGGGCTCATGGGGCCGTGGACCAGAGCCCGGCCATCGGCAAAGAGGGTGATCTCGTCCGGGCCTTCGTGGCCCTTGAGCATCATGCCTGTCTGTTTCCATGGGGAATGGGTGCGGATTTCGAGACGCGCCTTCAGGGCCAGGAGATCCAGCCTTCCTGGTGGGTTCACGCGGATCTGGACGCCTTCCAGGCCGCAGAGCGCACTGGCCTTCAGGGTCCAACGGGCATCCAGGAACTCGGTGACCCGGTCAATGCAGTATCTGCAACGGGACTGGGGGGGCTTCAGGAACTGCCTTTCGTCATGCCAGAAATCGAAGCGAACCAGGTCGGCGTGGGGCGCCTTGCCCGTGAGCACCTTCAGCGCCTCCAGGGCCGCCCAGCTGCCGATGACGCCCACCGTGGGGCCCAGCACCCCGGCGCTGTCACAGGTGTCCACATCGCCGCCGGCGGGGGGCTCCTCGATGAGGCAGCGCAGGCAGGCCGTGTGCGGGGGATGCAGGGGCCAGACGATGCCTTCGCCCCCGATGGCCCCGGCGTAGATCCAGGGGGTGCCGGTGAGGATGGCCATGTCGTTGATGAGGAGCCGGGCCTCGAAATTGTCCGTGCCATCGCAGATGAGATCGAAGCCGGACAGCAATTCCCGGGCATTGCCGCTGGTGAGATCCGCCACCACGGGTTGGAGCTCCAGGGTGGAATTGGCCTCGGCCAGGCGCTCCGCCGCCACTTCGGCTTTGGGGCGCCCCAGGTCCGATTCCCCGTAGAGCAGTTGCCGCTGAAGGTTGGAGGCTTCCACCAGGTCGCGGTCAATGAGGGTGAGGTGGCCGACCCCGGCCCGGGCCAGCCAAGGTGCGATGACCGAACCCAGGGCCCCCATGCCCAGGACTGCGACGCGTCTCGAGCGCAGGCCCTCATCGGCCTCGCGGCCGAGGAAGATGCGCTGCTTGGCGTAGCGTGAAATCATGGGGTCCACCCGGTCAGTTTAAATAGCTCGACGCCCCTGCGGGCGTCGAGAGAGCCGATGACATGGGTTGGGTGAACCTAGTTGGCGGACTGCCCGGCCTGAGCCTCGGCCATGGACTTCTCGTACTCAGCCTGGAGGCGGCTGGCGTCGGAGATGGCGAACTTGTAGACATATTCGAAGCGGTCGGCGCCCTTGGTGAGGGCGATGATCACTTCGTAGACGCCTTCGCCGGTCACCTCGAAGGGACTGGCGATGACATTGAAGGTGCCTTCCTTGGCGCCATCGGGGATCTGCACATCACTGTCGCGGATCACATCCTTGCGGTCGCCGGTGGGGCTCACGATGGAAAAGCCGAACTTGAACTGGCCGTCCATGCGGGAGAACCGGGTGTAGAAGCACACCTTGGGCAGGGTGAAGGGGACCTGGGGCACCACGATGTGGTGGTCGTAGAGACCCATGAGGGAGGTCTTGCCGCCCATTTCCTGGCGAATATCGTCGCAAAGCAGCGTGAACTCGTGCTTGGGGGCCTTGATCTGGACTTCTTGCATGGGGGGGCTCCGAAAGAGGATGCGTCCTTGGGTGAAGGGTCAGTCTACCCTTGAAGGCGGCCCCTTCCAACCCTGGGTTGTGGGGGACCCGCGGAGGTCGCATGGTGCGTTGGTTCGGGATCCTCTTTATCGCCTTGAGCATTCAGGCCCAAGAGTTGAGGATTCAGATCCTTGGCACCACGGACATGCATGGCCACCTCCTGGCCCAGGACACCTTCAGCCTGCAACCCGCAGCCCAGGGCTGGGCCAAGATCGCCACCCTGATCCGCCGCCAGCAGGCCCTGAATCCGAATACGATCCTGGTGGATTCTGGCGATACGCTGCAGGGTGAACCTGTCAACTATGTGCGCACGGTGCTGCGGCCCGACCTTCCGGAGCCCAGCATCGCCGTCATGAATGCCCTGGGCTATGCCGCGATGGCCGTGGGCAACCACGATTTCGATTTCGGCCTGCCGAACCTGCGGGCGGCAGAAAAACAGGCACGGTTTCCCCTGCTCTCGGCCAACACCCTGGATCGGTCGGGAAATCCTGCCTTCCTGCCCTACCGCCTGCTGGTGGTGGCTGGCGTCCGGGTGGCGCTGGTGGGCCTGACCACGCCCAAAACCCCGGCCATGACCGAGCCCGGCAACATCGAAGGCCTCTCCTTCGCAGATCTGGTGGCCACGGCCCGAAGTCTGGTTCCCCGGCTGCGGGAACGGGAACGGGCCGATGTGGTCATCGCGCTGGTGCATTCAGGGCTCGGTTTGCCGAATGCCCCGGACCGCGCGGAGGACGGCGCCCTTCGCCTGGCCGAGGAAGTGCCGGGCCTCGATGCCATTTTCGCAGGGCACTCGCACCAGGCGGTCCAGCGGGAACACAAGGGCATTCCCATCGTGCAGGCGCAATGCTACGGTCGCGCCCTGGCCCAGGTGGACCTGGTCCTCCAGAAGCAGGACGGGGGATGGCGAGTAGCCAGCCGCACCGGTGTTCTGGTCCGTCCCGACGAAGCCACGGCGGCGGATCCAGAGGTGCTGCGACTCACTGAAACCCTGCGCAGGGCCACGGATCGCTACCTGGATACCCCTGCCACAGAGCTGGCCGTGGATCTGGACAGCCGCTGGTCCCGCATGGAAGACAGTGCCCTGATGCAACTGCTGCATCAGGTCCAGCGGCAGGCCACCGGGGCCCAGCTTTCCGCCGCCGCTGTGCCCGGCACGAAGCTGTTCATCCCCAAAGGTCCCACCAGCGTCCGGCAGTTCTACGCCTTGTCCCCCTTCGAAAGCCGGGTGGCGCGCATCCGCATCACGGGGGACCAGCTGAAGCGCTACCTGGAGCATGGCGCGCGCCACTACGGCTACAGCTGGGAGGCGGAACTCTACAACCCCGCGGTGCCCTTCTACCAGTACGACACGGTGGATGGCGTGTCCTATGCGCTGGACCTGGGCAAGCCCGTGGGAAGTCGCGTGGCAAACCTCCGGTACCAGGGCCACCCGGTGAAGGCGGAGCAGGTGTTCACCCTGGCCCTCAGCACCTACCGCTTGAATGGCGGCGGCGGCTACATGGAGGCCATCGGCTTCCAGGGCAAGGCCGAGTGGATCAGCGAGGCCTCCGGCCGGAACCTCCTGCTGGCCTTCGTGCTGGGCAGGCCAATCCTGAGCCCTGTCGTCACCCGGGCCTGGCGCACCGTGCCGTTTCTGGATCGCCAGCGGGTACTGGATTCGGCCCGCTAACGGATCTGCACCTGCATGAGCCCGCCCTTGGGGCTCACGAAGAGGGCATTGGACCCCAGGACACCGATGAGCTGGTGGGCTTCGTCCAGGCCCGTCGCCAGGAACTCGACCTGTTTTTTGGCCAGATCCAGCCGGGCCAGCACCCGGCCCTGCAGGGGGCCCCTGAGCAGGGGCGGCACTTCACTGGCCTTGAGGGCGGCGAAAACCACCCCCTTGCCCGCCCAGGCGGCGAGGCCATCCCGTTCCAGCAGGGAGCCTTCCAGGGGGATCATCGCCTGGCCCGTGGGCAGGGCGAAGGCAGTCTCACCCAGCTTCTTGCCGGTTTCGCCGTCCAGCAGGCTCAGGTTCAGGGAGGGGCCGTCCGCCATGAGCACCTGGCCCGCTTCATTCATGAGCACGGGGCGGAGGTTACGCGGGGAGGGGCCCTCCTCCCGGGCGGGCTTGGCGCCGAAGGTCCAGATGACGCCGCCCTTGTAATCCCGTTTCTCCAGGTAGGGCTCGCTGCTGCGATAGGAAAGGACAAAGCCCTTGGTGTCCCAGCACACATCCCCGACCTCAGCCGGGAGTTTTATCGAGGTGACGCTGTGGCCCGTCCGGTCGTACTCCGTCATCACCGGCCCATGGGCCACCCAGGCGTGGTTGCGGGGATCCATGACCCAGCGATCCGGCGCCCCGTCGAGCTTGGCGAGGGACACATTCTGCAGGACGCCCCCATCCTGCATCCAGGTGTTGAGCATCCGGCCGGAAGGATCGAAGAAGGTGAAGGAATCGTCCTTGTCCTGCTTGGCCCAGCCGCGGGCCTGGGTGGAGGCTTCCCACCCCTGGCCAGCCAGGGAAGATACACCTAGTCCGAGGAGAACTCCCAGGACGGGAACGCAGATGCGAAAGGGCTTCACAGGATCCTCGGTGCCTACCAGGGTGGTTGTTTCACCATAGGAATTTATTCGGTCCTTCGCAAGGATTACCTTAAAGCTTTTCCGCGAAGCGGCGAACACGGTCCGCCAGACTGAGGGGCCCAAGCCCCTCTTCTTCCAGCAGCCGCTTGGGATCTCCGTGGTGGACCAAGTGGTCCGCAACGGCCAGGCGCAGGAGCGGTACCTGGATGCCGGCATCGGCCAGGGACTCGGCCACGGCACTGCTGAAGCCGCCGGGGGCGCAGCCTTCCTCCAGGGCCACTACGCCCCTGCAGTGCTGGGCCCAGTGGTGCAGCAGCTCCTGGTCCAGGGGCTTGACGAATCGCGCATTGACCACGGTGCAGGACAGGCCTTCCCCCGCTAGGGCCGAGGCCAGTTTCTGGGCGGGGGCCACCATGACGCCCAGGGCCAAGAGCAGGAGATCACTGCCCTCCTGGAGGAGTTCGCCCTTGCCCAGGGGCAGGGCGGAGATGGGTTCCTCCAGGGGCACGCCAAGGCCGTTGCCCCGGGGATAGCGCAGGGCGGCGGGATGCCCGCAGTAGATGGCCGTCATGAGCATGCTGCGCAGCTCGTTCTCGTCCTTGGGGGCCATGAGGATGATGTTGGGGAGACAGCGCAGGTAGGCCAGATCGTAGAGGCCGTGATGGGTGGGCCCGTCGGCGCCCACGATGCCCGCCCTATCCAGGGCAAAGGTTACGGGCAGATCCTGGATGCACACATCGTGAGCCACCTGGTCGAAGCCCCGCTGCAAGAAGGTGCTGTAGATGGCGGCCACGGGGCGCATGCCCTGGGCGGCGAGGCCGGCGGCGAAGGTGACGGCATGCTGCTCGGCGATGCCCACATCAAAGCAGCGGTCCGGGAAGGCGTTCTTGAACAGGTTCAGTCCAGTGCCATCCAGCATGGCCGCAGTGATGCCCACGATCTTGTCATCCCGCCTGCCCAGTTCCACCAGGGCCTTGCCGAACACGCTGGTGTAGCTGGGGGGCGCGGGGTGGTCGGGATCCTGCACCACCTTGATGATCTCGCCGGACTCGGCATCGAAGGCCGTGACCCCATGCCACTTCAGGGGATCCAGTGCCGCGGGTTCGTAGCCGTGGCCCTTCTTGGTCTGCACATGGAGAATGACGGGGCCGTCCTTCATCTTCTCCCTGGCCGCCGCCAGGGCCTTGCTGGTTGCGGCCACATCGTGCCCATTCACGGGGCCCATGTACCGCAGGCCCAGATCCTCGAAAAGCAGGCCCGGAATCATGAGCCGCTTGAAGCTTTCCTCGCTCCACTTGGCCGCCTTGGCGACACCCTTGCTGACCGATTCCAGGGGGATGGCCTTGATGGCGTTCTCGATGCGATCCCGCCACCGCTGGTAGTACTGACCCGACATGATCTGGTTCAGGTAGCCCTGCAGCGACCCCACATTGGGGTTGATGCTCATGTCGTTGTCATTGAGGATCACCAGGAAGTTCCTGGTTTCGAGATAGCCTGCCTGGTTTAGGGCCTCGAAGGCCATGCCTGCGGTCAGGGAGCCATCCCCGATGACGGCGATGCAGGCAAAATCCTGGTTCTGCAGGTCCCGGGCCTTGGCCATGCCCAGCGTTGCAGAAATGCTGGTGCTGGCGTGTCCTGCGCCGAAGTGGTCGTAGGGGCTCTCGTCCCGTTTGAGAAAACCCGACAGCCCATGGTGCTGGCGCAGGGTCGGGAAGCGGTCCTTCCGCCCGGTGAGGATCTTGTG
>JBBIHT010000039.1:0-10431 GCA_037446845.1 Geothrix sp.
CTCCTGGAAAGGAATCGGCGACGGGGCTGCCTTCCCATTCAACCCGAGAACGCTCCCCCGGGTCCATCCACCGAAGGCAGGAATCCATCTGGGCCTGCGGCCGGAGTGTAAGATGATGGCTGTAGCCACTTTGAGCGAGTCCCCGATGAGCTTGACGGTCCCCCGGAGTGCCGACCGGATTCCCGATCCGGCCTCGCCCTACCACACCCCGGAGGTGCTGGGCTGGGTGGAAGCGGCCCAAAGGGGGGACCAGGACGCCTTTGGCAGCCTGGTGCGCCTGTTTTCCAGGGATGTCTATGGCAAGGCTTTCTCGATCCTGAAAAACCATCAGGACGCGGACGATGTGGTGCAGGAGACCTTCCTCCGGGTGTACCGCGCCCTGCCCGGATTCAGGTTCGAGTCCTCCTTCCGCACCTGGCTCATCATCATCGCCACGCGCCAGGCGATCAATTTCAGGGAACGCATCAGCCAGCGTCACGACAGCCTGGAGGAGGAAGGGGCCGATGGGCCCTTCGAGCATCCGGCCCTGCGAATGGAAGCCACCCAGAGCGAGGCCCTGGCTGATCAGGAATCCCGGCGCCTGCTGCACAAGGCCCTTCCCCGGCTGCCGAAGCGACAGCGCGAAGCGCTGACCCTGAAACTTCGGCACGACTGGAAATACGAACAGATCGCCCAGGAAATGGGCACCTCCGTGGGTAGCGTCAAGGCCCACATCTTCCATGCGATCCAGAATCTGACCCGCTACATGAAAGGGGGCCGCCCATGACTGAGCCTCTCCTCCTCCCCGAATCCTGCCGTCGCACCCTCGACAGCCTCCAGGTGGATCCCCTGGCCGTGAGCCCCAGTCTCGGAGACCATCTCAGGGCCTGCCCAGCCTGTCGTGAGGCCAGGGTCCTGCTGCTGGCCCAGGAGGAACCCACCGACAGCCTGGCCCCGGCCGCATACTTTGCTCGTCTGCCCGACCGGATTCTTCGCAAACTGCCCGGCCGCCGCCGCGCCTTCCGCCTGTATCCCCTGGGCTGGGCTGCGGCGGCCGTCCTTCTCATGGCCGTGGGCGCGGGCGCCTTCTGGGCGGGGCGAGCCAATCGCACACCCCTGGTGGAAGCTGAATTGAACAGGGCCCCCGCTGAGATCCAGGAATGGGTTCCCGAGTTTCCCTTCGACGACAGCGAGGACGCCCTGACCAAACTGCGGGCCCTGCCCCCCGAGGAGGCAGAGACCGTGCTCCGTACCCTGGGATCTGGGCAGGCCCCTCGTCCCGCCAAGCCATAGAGGATCCTGGAGCCTGCCATGTGGTATCGAACCATCCTGATTTCCCTCCTCCTGCCCCTGGTGTTGCCGGCCCAGGGACGCTTCCGGGAGGAGCGTCCCTGGCGGCCCGGGCCCGGCCTGCGGGCCGCACCCCGCCGTGATC
The DNA here is from genome assembly GCA_037446845.1 of Geothrix sp. GTDB lineage: Bacteria > Acidobacteriota > Holophagae > Holophagales > Holophagaceae > Geothrix. The sequence goes on from JBBIHT010000039.1 coordinate 1,415, forward strand.
GCATTCGCACCCGGCTCCACGAAATCCGCTCCCGGAAGCTGCAGGCGGATCTTGGGCTGCCTGCAGACAAGGCCAATGGCATCGCCGATCGGTGGGGCCAGTTCGATGAGGAGGGCTTTGCCCGTCGCCAGCAGATGCAGGGGCTTCGCCAGCAGATGAAAGGCACGCTCCTGGGTCCCGGTAGCGAGCAGGACAAGAATCGGGCGGTCCAGCCCTTGGTGGAACAGTTGACCCGCCTTCAGCAGCAGCAGGAGGATGCCCGGAAACAATTCCAGGAGGATCTTCGCGGAACCCTCACGCCCGCCCAGCAGGCGCGCTTCTTGATGCTCATGGAGGACTTCAAGCGGGCTCTGCTGGAGGCGATCCAGGAGCGCCGGGGCGAGCGTTAAGGGGTCGGGGCTTCCAGGATCACCGGGATCACCAGCGGGCGGGTCTGGGTGGTCCTGCGGATGGCCCGTCGCAGGGCCAGGCGCAGGACCTCCCTGATGGCATCGCCATCTTTTCGGACTTCTGCCGGGGCCTCTTCGTAGGCTTTCCGGGCCACGGCGCTCAGCAGGTCGCCGTAGGTCTCATCATCCGACAGCATCACGAACCCGCGGCTCAGGATCCGGGGATCCGATACCAGATCCCGGGTGGCCGGCTCCACCAGGAGGGTGGCGAAGACCACACCATCCTCCTGGAGGATCAGGCGATCCTTGACCACGCGGGCATCCACCATGTGGTCCACCCCCTCGTGGACGAAACACTTGCCCACCGGGACAGACCCGGGCATATCCATGCTGCCGTCTTGGAAGAGCCGGAGGCAAAGACCCCCGTCCAGCAGATGAATCCGCTCCGGTTCCCAGCCCAGGGAGGCGGCCAGGGTGCCGTGGACCCTCAGGTTCCGGTAGGTTCCATGCACGGGCACCATCTCGATGGGTCGCACCGCCTGGATGAGCTCCGCCAGTTCTTCCCGGCTGCCATGGCCCGAGGCATGGACCGGCCCCAGGTCCTCCAGGGTGGTGTCGGCGCCCAGCCGCTCCGCCGCGTCCAGCATGCGGGAAATGGCAACCTCATTCCCAGGAATGGGCCGGGCACTATGCACCAGGCGATCCCCAGGGGCCAGGCGGACTCCTTTGACTTCCTGGCGCAGGAGCCGCGCGAGGCCACTCATGGGCTCGCCCTGACTGCCGGTGCAGATGATCAGGAGTTCTTCCGGGTCATAGCGGTTGGCATCCCTGGCTTCCACGAGAAGGTCGTCCGGGAAGGCGAACCGTTTGAGGGCACGGGCCAGGGCGATGTTGCGCTCCAGGCTGCGCCCCAGCAGGACCACCCGGCGCCGGAACTCGTGGGCCAGGTCAACCAGCAACTGCAGCCGGTGAAGGTTCGAGCTGAAGGTCGTCACGAACAGACGGCCCCGTGTCTGGTTGAAGGCCGCCCGCAGTCCTTCTCGGCAGGTGGCTTCGGAGGGTGTTCGGCCTGGCCGCCCCACATTGGTGGAATCGGCCATCAGCAGGCGGACGCCAGCATCCCCCAGGGAGCGGAGGCGTTCCATGCCCGTGAGGCGGCCGTCCAGGGGGGCCGGGTCCACCTTGAAATCCCCAGAATGGATCAGCACGCCCTGGGGGGTGTGCAGTGCCAGCGAACAGGCATCCGGGATGCTGTGGGTGACTGGAATCCACTCGGCCTCGATGGCCCCGCCGCCCACCTGCACACGCCCGTAGTCCGGCACCAGGTGAAGCAACGCTGGGTCAAGGCCATGCTCCTTCAGCTTTCCTTCCAGCAGCCCCAGCGTGAAGGCCGTGCCATAGACAGGCACTGGCCAGCGCTGAAGGAAATAGGGCAACGCCCCGATGTGGTCCTCATGCCCATGGGTGAGCAGGACAGCCTGGACCCGGTCTCCGAAGGCCTCCAGGTAGGCGAAGTCCGGCACGATGGAATCAATGCCCGGCTGGTCATCCGAGGGAAAGAGCTGGCCGCAATCCACCAGGAACAGGGAGTCGGCGCTGTGCACCACCAGGGCGTTCATGCCGAATTCGCCTAGTCCCCCGATGGGCACGAGGCGCAGTTCACCGGCCGCGGGCGCTTCCATCCAGTGTTCAAAGTCAGTGGGGGTCGAAATCATGATGGCAACACCTCGGGATGCTCCCGCATGAGCCTGCGGGTGGCCAGCAGCCAGACCGCAGGGGTGATCATCTCGGCACGCAGGCTCGGGTCCAGCCCCGCATGTCCCAAGGCCTCGGCCGCCAGGAGCCCTTGCCAGTTGTTGGCCATGGTTTTCCGGCGATGGGCGAAGGCCTGGTGCAGCACCGCGAGCAGGGCCCGGCGTTCAGGTAGCGTGGGTGCTGCGCCGAGGGGCTCGAATTGCACCACGGCCGAATCCACCCTGGGCGACGGCCGGAAGGAACCGGGCCCCAGCTTCACCAGGCGCATCAGGCGGGCACAGAGCTGGGCCAGCACGGACAAGGGGCCGTAGGCCTTCGTGCCGGGCTCGCCCATGAGCTTCTGGGCCACCTCCAGCTGGAACATGAGCACCATGCGTTCCCAGGGGATGTCTTCCGTCAGAAGCCGCGTCAGGATGGCGGTGGCGGCGTTGTAGGGCAGATTGCCCACCACGGACCAGTCCCCCCCTTGGGGCAGGGGAATACGCACCGCATCTCCAGGCAGGAGATGGAAATGGGACAGGTTCGCGAACTGGCCCCGCAACAGATCACAGGCATCGGGATCCAGCTCCACGGCCCACAGGGGTCGCCCATCGGCCAGCAGGCGCCGGGTCAGCACGCCGGGGCCAGGGCCGATCTCCAGCAACCGCTGAGCCGGGGTGCCCAGGGCCCCCGCCACAATGGTCGCGATCGCCCCCTCGTTCACCAGGAAGTTCTGACCAAAGGCCTTCTTGGGGCGCAGGCGAGCGGTCACATCAGGATCAGGCACACCTGAGCGTACCACGAACAAAAAAGGGGCCCACTACGGGGCCCCCATGACTACTCGCGGCTGGGTCAACGAATGATTCGCCAGGATCGTGGAGCGAAGGACTGGGTGCCGCCCTGAACCACCAGATCCTGGATCTTCACATTGCCGCTGGAGGCCCCGCTGGACCCGGTATCCTGCCCGCTCTGCAGCACCATGCGACTGCCGATGGCCGTGAGATCCCCGGCCAGGTTCGTCCAGGTGAACACGGAGCCATTGCAACCCGCCAGGGACTTGTCGGTGACGCCCGTGACGGCCACATCGCCATTGGCGAAGACCGGCGCCAGGGCATCGCACATGCGATAGGTGGTCGTGATGCCAGCTCCTTCGCAGACAACGGTGCTGCCCGTCTTGCCGGGCTTGAAGGCAGAGAAAATCAGCCCGCCGTTCACGACCAGGGGGTTGAGGTAGGCCTTCTCGAAGAGCAGCTTGCCGGAAAGCGGATCGGTGGTGGGCGCGTGGAACCTCAGGTAGTAGCCCAGGTACTGGTTACTGCCCAGGTAGCTGGTGTCTCCTGGAACCAGGGTGCCGGTCTGGTCTGACAACTGGGCATCGGTCACGGCACTGGCCGACCCGTTCACATTGCTGGGCAGGCCGCCCACCGTGGGCAGGTCTGCGCTGTCTTGGCGGTCAAAGACCATGACCTGGCGGTTGGCGCGGTTGGACACGGAACCGATGGGATCCAGGTCCATGGGATCGTTACGATCCCCGGTGCCGAAGGTGACAGCCACCACAGGCGGAATCATGTTGGGGGCGTTGGTGCTGCCGGAGGGTCGCAGGAACTGGGGAATGCTCTTGGGCAACCGATAGGCCACGGGCGTTGCCGTCACCGGCGAGGCCAGGATGACCTTGCCGCCTCCCAGGCTGGTCTGGCCCTTGTAGATCCACCGAATGCCCGCATTGGCGGGAGTCGTGCTGATGTTCAGGGAACCATCGGTGGTCCATTCATCCATATTGGAGCTGTCCAGCCGCCAGCCCACGGGGGGCGTCGAGAGGGTCTTCATGGAGCCCAGGGCATAGACGCCACCCGTGTGATCCCCGAAGTAGACGCGTTGGGCCTTGCGAGAGCCCACGAAGAACTCCACCGGGAACGCGCCGGAACTGATGGCCCCCATGTTGGGGAAGGCAGCGGCAAGGACACCGTTATTCACAAAGTCGTAGGCCTTGAGCACGCTTCCGTGCAGGACATCCAGAGCCAGCAGGGACCGGCCCAGCCGGGCAGCGCCGGGATTATTCCCGATGGTTAGGGCATCCAGCTCGTTGTTGCTGTAGCCGCCGGCAATGAGCACCACATCCTGTTCGTCATTGGTGGCGCCCATCTGCACCCGGGCCACAGCCGGAGTAGCGGTGGCGAGCCCCATGGTCCGGATGGCAGGATCCAAGGATGTATTCGGATCCAGCATCCAGGACAGCCTGGGAGCGCCTGGATTGATCACATCCAGGGCGTAGTAGCTGCGCCCACCCTTCCGCATCCCGACGATTACGCGGATGGTATCGCTGCTGTCCACCCTCCGGTTCCCGCTGGCGGAGCCCGGCAGAGGGGTGTCCTTGAAGTAGATGTAGGGGGTCCCATCCACGGTGTAGATGTGGTCGTTGCCGTTCTGCATGAGGAGGCTCAGCTTGGGCACCACCGTGGCCACGGACGGCGCGTTCAGAAGCTCGGGCGGGACGAAGCTCCACAGTTCGTCAATATCCGCGTGGAGCACACCACCGGCGTCAATGCTGCTGACTTCGCCGAAAGCGTGGAAATGGCCCTGGTTGTCGCCCACGAAGATCACCTGGAAGCGGGGATCCCTGTTGCCTGAATGGCTGGCCCAGTTCAGCGTGCTGCCCGCGGGAATCAGGGCCGGATCGTACTCCACCGCCGCCGGAGAACTGTTGATGATGTCGCCCATGAGATCCGCACGGGAGCTGGTCACAGTCGTCGGATTGGCGGTGTCATTCTGGGCATCCTTGGAAGCCCCCCGGATGAATCGGATGAGGCTCCTGGCCGCGGCATCCTGACTGCTGCTGGTGGACACGCCCATGACCTTGCCCGTGAGCAGAGCGTTCTGGTCGCTGAAGGCCTGGGTGGAGGCGGTGAGGTCCAACCCGACAAAGGGGATGGGAGTACCGGGCACTACGGTGAACACATTGCGGTTCTTCCACCCCTTCAGCTTGAGCATGCGGGAGGCAGAAGCCACCGCATTGGTTTCGTTGATGTCAATCTGGTAGGCACCCGTGTTGTCCTTGAGGCCAACGGTGCCATCGCCCTTGATGCCCAGCCCCGCCATGAGCAGATCGCCCTTCCAGATGGAGCCCTGCCCATCGTTGGAGGAGGCGAAACGGCCAAGGTAGGCCCGGTTGCCGAGGTTGAGCCCCACCAGCGGAGCGGCTGGGGCCGTGATGCTGGTATCAGCCTGGGTGATGCGGCTGATGATTTTGCTGAGGCTGTTGGAAAGACTCGTCGGGTCCGTGGCGTCGAAGAAGTTCACGGGTGTCTTGCCGGCCACGGCCACCCCATCCGCCACCCAATTGGCGGGATCGAAGATTACATCCGTCACCAGTTTGTCCTTGTGGGACTTGGGATCACCGTAGCCGGCGGTCTTGATCAGGGGCCCCTTGCCGCCCTGCGTATCCGTCGCCCGCCCCGCCAGGCTCAGCCCCACCGTCATGGTGGTGATGGTCCGGCCATCGGTCCCGGCGGAACCCCGGCTCTTCACCCGGAAGGGCGCGAAGGCGCTGGGGGCTCCCGACCCTGAAATCTGCTGGCCCGATACGGGGTCCGCATGGGCGGCTACCGCCGCCAAGCTCCACACATTGAAGAAGCCACCATCGGGGTTCAGCCCATTGAAGGGGATCGCCTTCACCTGGCCCCAGGTGGTCCAGGCACCCCCCGTGGTGCTGTCCCAGCTTCCGGCTGGGGTCGAATCGTTGGCGTTGCCATCGGTGAAGAGCACCACCCAGGAGGTGCGGCACGGCGAGGGATTTTCCCCCGTGTGGGCGAAATCGAACACACTGGTCCCCGCGTCGTTGACCACCATCTGGGCGTAGCTGTTGGCCAGGGCATAGTTGTAGGGAGTGGAGGTGGAGGGAGCCAGGCCCTGGATCTTGGTCACCGAGGCATCAATGGCCCCGGCCGATGACTTCTTGAAGAGGGCCAACTTCCGTTCATTCCCCGTCAGATTGGCTGAATCAATGGTTGATTTGTTCTCTTCCTGATTGCTGGCATCCAGGAAGCGGTAGGCCCACCAGAGCTTGTCCTGGTTGGCGAACCAGGTCTTCAGCACGGCCGCCTTGAGGAACTGGAACCGCGTCCCCGAGGGAATCCCGTTGGCATAGGTGACGCCACCTTCGGCAGGACGAGGGATCACATAGCTGCCGCCCCCCCCAGTGTCGTCCTTGTAGGTACCCGATCCACCTGTCTCATCATCGCCGGTGGCGCCCTTTTTCTGGGTGCCGAAAAAGAGCCAGAACAGGTAGTCGTAGTTGTAGTGGAAGCGCCCGATCTTGCCGTTCCCCTGGAGAATGTTGCTGTTGGTGGTGTAGAGCGTGTCGAATTCCACGGGAAGACCAGCGCCGGGGTCGTTGACGAAATCCTTGGTGAGCGTCCCGACCTGGAATAGGGCCCAGGGCAAGGGCAGATGCAGGGTGCGCTGGACCCCGGAGGTGGGATGGGTGGCGGTGATCTCCACATGGGAGGCCTGCTGGACCCAGGACAGGGCGGTCCCCGAAGAAGTATTGACATAGGTGCCATCGGGCTTCAGCAATTTGCCGCTGGTCATCCCCAGCCAGGAGCCGCTATTCCCGGACCCGGAGTAGCCCGTGGCGCCGTAGCGCAGGGAGACGACACCAGTGGTGGTGTTCATGTAGGGGGCAACCCCGGGCCAATCCGTGGACCTGCCCGTGGGCCCTTTGCTGTGGATGCTCTGGTCCCAGTCGGCGAAGTAGTCCTTGTGCCAGAACATGGCATGCATGGACCCCGAGAAGTCGAAGATGGTGATCATCTCCGGCTTCACGCCCCCGCTCTTGTACACATCCAGCAGATCGGTGGGCGTCAGGAGCTTGTTGTCCACCTGGGCGGACAGGGAGGCCACGGCCAGCAGACCGAGAGCCAGTGTTTTGATGCGGGAAAGCAGGGACAGGGCCATGGGGTTCCTCCCGGAAGGACGAAGGCGGTGCAGCAATAAGGGATCGAGTGAGGCTCAGAACGGCGGCAGGGTGGCCACCAGTTCCCGCTGGGCGGAGTAGGTGAGGGATGAGCCCTTGGGGGTGGCGCGGCCGGTGGCGACCATGCGCCAGAGGTAGTCCCCGGAGGCCCCGCCCACCTTGGTGCCACCGGAGGCACCGGAGTTATCCGAACTGCCGCCGCCCGTGCGCGCAGCGGGAAGGGTCCCCAGGTACCGGGTTTCGATATCGAAGTCCTGGTCCGAGGGGGCGGTGGCGGAACTGTTGATTTTCATCGCCGTGTCGCCAACCCCCGAAATGACTTTGGCGGGGTAGCCGGTGGTGGAGGCCAGGGTGTCTTTCATGTCCTTGAGCAGGGTCAACTGCCCCGTCACGGGCCCAGCCGCCGTGTATTGGCCCTCGTTGACCCCCCCCTGAGCCCAGATGATGACCCAGTCCAGTCCCGCATCGGCACTGGCGCCCGCCTTGCCGCCCTGCACGACGGTGCCCGCCATTGAGAGCTCCCGAATGGCGTTGCGACTGAGGCTGAAGGAGGCAGCTCCCATCACGGCCACCAGGACCAGGGCCATGACGATGGTGAGTCCACCCTGCTGTTTCGTTCGGAACGGGGAAAGGCTAAGGGTCGTCATGGGATACCTCATAGCGGCAGACCGAAGTTGCGGGGACTGATCATCAGAGTCTGGGTGCGCCGTACATAGGCGGCGACACCTTGGACATCCGATGCCTCGGCACGGGGCGTGGCGGAGCGGGAAGTCACATCCAGGCGCACCATGAAGGGATAGGTGCGGAACCACAGCGGGTTGTTCGGATCCCGGGAGGGAACCCCTGCGACCCCCAGGGGTGCAAGGTTCGTGGAGATGGCAGCCACCATGGCATCCCAGTTCCCTGCACCAGCCCGCAGCCAGGTGGCACCCCCGTCAAAGCTCAGGTCCACGCGGAACGCGTCTATGTTTTCGGCAACCACATCAGCGGGGACACCGGCCCAGTTGATCAGTGTGCCTCCGGCGGGGTAGGTGGCCTGCTGGCGAACCAGGCATGGCACCGTGATGGCGGGGTTCGCAGGGTCCCAGGCCCTGGGTTGGAGGGCATAGCGCGTGACAATGTTCGGCCGATAGATGAAGACCGGAGTGCCCACCAGGTGGCTGCCAAGGGTCGGCACCAAGGCGTAGCCCCCGGACTGCGTGCTGCTCTGCATGGCCGCGGCCCCGGCCGATACTGCGATTGTGTTCCCGCCAATGGAGCCCACCTGGACCTGCTCGAGGTTGGCATCCAGGACCGCCACCACATCCCCCACCTGCACATCCGCCATGGACCCGCTCACCACATTGAGGGTGAGTGCTCCGGCAGCAACGGCGCCGACCGTGGCCTGGATGGGCACGGGGAAGTCGGAGACGAACTGCAACTCGTCTGGATTGACCGGCAAGGCGGCGGTCACCAGCGTTGCGGGCGCGTTGGGATCCGGCCCCGTCACGACCACGGGGGTGGGCGCGGGTAGGATCATGAAGGGTTCCTGGGTGCCCGGCGTCACGGAATAGCCGGTGGGCTGATTCAGCGGCACCAGGGCGAAGAAGCCGATGTGAGACACATCATCCTGCAGGGAGGCCAGGGCCCAGCGACCCCGCCGATGACTGCCGATCATGTCATTGACCCGCTGGAACCCGGCGAGGTTGGAGCTGTAGACCCGGAACATGCCGGCTGTAAGGATGCCGATGAACATCACCGCAATGAGCATCTCCAGCAGCGAAAAGCCCCTTTGCTGAGGTCTGAAAGGAAAGTGGCGTGGAAGCTTCATGACTGGGCTCCTAGTACCGGATCAGGCGGCTCATGGAGAGGGTGCTGATGGGCATGACGGCACCCGAGGCGTCGGTCGCCTGATCCCGCCAGTTCACGGTCACCACAAACTC
>JBBIHT010000040.1:0-10398 GCA_037446845.1 Geothrix sp.
TATCCCCGGTGGATCAGGTGGTCCAGCAGCGCCTGAAGGAGACCGTTCGCAATGTCCTGAACACCCTCAGCGAACGGGAAGAGCGCGTCCTCCGCATGCGCTTCGGCGTTGGGGACGAGGGCTCGGAGCACACGCTCGAGGAAGTCGGCAGCGAATTCGCCGTCACCCGCGAGCGCATTCGACAGATCGAGTCCAAGGCCCTGCGTAAAATTCGCCATCCGCGCTACTCGAAGACCCTCAAGGCATTCCTCGGCTGAACGCGGGAGGCTGGTCCGAGAGGGTGGGCGAATTGGTGAGCTGAGGCCCGGCAGGGCCGAAGGGACATCCCGAAGGGATGCGAACAGGTTTCCCCACCCGCGCTACTCGAAGACCCTCAAGGCGTTCCTGGGTCAACCGGGCGGCTGGTGCCGGAAAAAGCCCCGCATCCGCGGGGCTTTTTCGGTCATCCTGAACCTATCGAAGTGGAGCCGCAGACCGTGCTTTCCAAGGACCAGACCCTGGGCAAATACCAGATCCTGGACCGCCTCGGGTCGGGCGGTTTTGGGGCGGTGTACCTGGCCATGGATACCTGGGTCAACCGCAAGGTGGCGCTCAAAGTCCCCCACCAGCAGGAGGACGAAATCGTGGACCTGCTGAAGGAGCCCCGCATCATGGCGGGTCTCAAACATCCGAATATCGTCGAGCTCATCACGGTGGAAAGGAAGAACGGCATCTTCTTCATGGTCCTGGAGTATGTGGAGGGCGAAAGCCTGGATCGCATCATTCGCCGGGAACGAACCCTCCCGCCGCCACGGGCCCTCGAGGTCGCCCTGGATGTCTGCAGCGCCATCGCCTTTGCCCACAGCCACCAGATCCTGCATCGTGACCTGCGACCGGCCAATATCCTGGTGAATCGCCAAGGCGTGGCCAAGGTCACGGACTTCGGCACCTCGCGCGTGCTCGAGCTCCAGCATGTGCCCTATGCCCCGACTCGGATCGGCTCGCCGCCCTACATGGCCCCGGAGCATTTCCGGGGGCGCGCCGTGTTCCAGTCGGATCTCTGGTCCCTGGGCATCACGCTCTATGAAATGCTCACGGGCACCGTGCCCTTCTACGATGCGGATCCGCTGAAGATCGCCCAGGCCTTCACCAATCAACAGATCCCGGCACCCCATCTGCGCAACCCCGTCATCCCCAAGGCCTTCTCCGAGGTAGTCATGAAGGCCCTGGCGGTGAACCTTGGCGAACGCTACCTCTCCGCCCAGGCCTTCCTGGAGGCCTTGCGTCGTCTCAAGGAGTCCGTGGCCCGGGAGACCCGCCCCCTGGGCACCGCCATTCTTGCTTCCGCCTCATCCGGTCCCCACCCAGGCCTTCGGGCCGCAAGCCAGTCCAGGCTCTGCCGCTACTGCTACCGCCAGCTGCCACGGATGGCCATGGTCTGCCCCAATTGCGGAGAGAAGAACTGATGGTCTGGAACCCTGCCAGGGAGGCGGTGGGGCGCCAGTGGCGGCGACGCTGGGTGCGCAGGGTGACCTACAGCCTGGTGGCTGGGACTTCGCTCATGACCCTGGTCCCCTGGACCCTCACGCGACCCGCCATGCTGCGCTTGGGACTGCGGCGCCTGGATGCCGTGGTGACCGAGGAAACCGGGCTGCACTTGCGCATCGGCCAGATCGAACTACATCCCTTCCGGGAATCGCTCACCCTGCAGGACATTCAGCTGGGAGAAGGGCTCCTGCATGTGGAGCGGGTAGAGGTGGTGGCCGACCTGTGGTCTCTGTGGACCCCCATGCGGCACCTGATTTCCCTGCGCATGGTGGGGCCCAAGGTGCGACTCACTGAACAGACCCTGGCCGGTCTTCGGCTGAAATCCCACCCGCCACGCAGGACACCCCTGCCCCAGTTCCGTCTGGACACCCTGGATCTCTCCCGGGGAGAGATCGAGATTCCCCAGGCCCTCCACGGCCTGCCGCCCCTGAAGGTCCAGTTCGACCTCAAAGGGAAAGGCCTGGGACCCAACCACCTGCAGCTCACGCTCCCCGGGGGCAGGGTGGCGGTCCTTGGTCCGCGTGGCTGGGAGACGGGGCGTCTGGACCTTCACGGCGAGATTTCGGAGCCTCTGCTCCAGGCCCATGAGATCTACCTTCGTCTGGCGGAAAGCCAGCTGCGACTCTCAGCTTCCTATCAGCCCGCCGCCCCAGGAAAGGCCGACAGGCTGGACAGCCAGGTCACCGGCGCCCTGGACCTGGCCCAGGCCGCCCGATGGGGGGGGCTCGCCCGGCCGCCCCTGCGCGGAAGGGTACGGGTAACCGGTTCCCTCGAAGGCCCTTCGAGCGACCCGCACTGGTCCCTTGAGGTGCAGGGCAGTGAGCTGCTCCCCGCCTTCCGGGGAGCCCAGCCCGGAGACCTGCAAGGAGTGCTCCGGGGCACTGGATACCTGCTGGAGCTGGACCCACTCCGCTGGGCCTCCAGCCAGGGCCAGGCCACGGCAACCCTCCGGCTGCCTGCCCAGGGCCCCACCGCCGCAAAGGTCCAGGTCTTCCACCTGGACCTGCAACCCCTCGGGGAGATCCTACGGGTCCCGCAGCTCAACGGAGCCAAGGGAAACTTCGAGCTGCAACTCCAGGGTCGGGCGCAGGATTCAGCCCTGGCGGCCTGGACCGGAGCCATCATGGGTTCCTTCGAGCAGACTGGGCATCCAGCCGGGAACCTCCGCGTCTCCCTGGCCAAGGGGCGCCTGGACCTGGGTGCCCTCCAGCTCGCCCTGAACGGCCTGAAGGTGGAGGGCTCGGGCTGGGCCACCCTCGGAGCGAGGGGCCTCCTGCGGGCCGAGGCAAAGGGCAAGCTGGAAGTGGGGGCCGAGGCGGTGGCCGAGGCTCTGCGAACTTGGCACATCGTGGATCTGGACATGGCCGGTATGGTCGCCACCGAGGCCCGCCTGCGGTGGGCACCAGGCCCAGGACTGGCCTTGGAGGGGAGTGTGTCGGTAGCCCACCCTCGCTGGCACGGCGCGGAAGCAGACCTGCTCACCGGTCAGGTGGGCATCCACGACGCCCAGCTCCGGGTCAACGACCTCCGCCTGCACAAGGACCAAGGTCTGGGCTCCGGTTCCCTATGGCTGACTTGGGCTCCTCTGCGCCCGGGTGAATCCCAGCTGGATATGTGCTATTCCGCTTTCCGCCTCCCCGTCCTGGAAGGCCTGAAGGCCGCGGATAAGGGCAACCTGCCCATCTCGGGCCAGGGCAGCGGCTGGGTTCGGATCCACGGTCCATATGATCACCTGCGCCTGGAAGGGGCCGCCCAGGTGGAACAGGGCCACGCCTACGGACTGACGATCCCCGTGGCCGCCTCGGATTTTCAGCTGGACCTTGCCTCCCTGCGCCTACGGCTCGACGACCTGCGGGTGGCCGAGGAAGCGCGGCTCCTCGGCCACGGCGAGGCAGCTCCCGAGGGCTCCCTCGCCCTTCAGGGACGGGCTGACCTCGACTTGGCCCGATGGACCTGGCTGGTGAACCTGACCGGCCGGGTGGATTCCAAGCTCCTGAACCTTCCTGGCCCCAGAATGCAGGCCCGGCTGGATACGATGCTGCTGGGGCCCATCACCGCCCCCTACGGCTCCCTCGACCTGCCCGAAGGGACCGTGACTCTGGACCAGGGGCGGGTCTTCCTGGGGGAGCGCAGTCTTGAGGGAGTGCAGGCCTCGGCCACCCTGGAGGCTGGGCGATTCCAGGGCAGGGTTTCCCTCCCCGGTCGCCAGCGCCCCCTGCTCAGCCTCCTGGCCCACCGGCAAGGCCTTGGGGTGGTGGGAGCCCTGGACCTGGAGCTTTCCCCTGGCACCGCGGAAACACCCAACCTGGCCCAGGCCGTTTCTGCGGATTTTCTCCAGGACCTGAACCTGAAGGCATCGGCTCGAGGCACCTGGGATGCCCAGGGGCTTGCCTGGCAGGGTTCCCTGGAGCGCTTGGCCGCCAGCTTCCAGGCCTTCGAGCTGCACCAGGCAGGGCCTAGCCCCATCCATGGAAATTCCGCTGGCATCTCGGTGGACCTGACTCTGGCAGGCGGCGGCCACGGAGGCACCCCAGCCGCCCCGGCGGAGACTGCCCAGGTCAGGCTGTCCGGCACCCTGCCCTTCCAGCCCCAGGCCCCCATGGCCCTGCGCGCCCAGGGTGGCATCAGCCTGGGCCACCTGAAGTCGGTGCTGGACCGAGTCATGGAAGTGGATGAGTACAGCGTGCTCTCCCAGCTCAGTGTGGAAGGGGAAAGCCGTTTCGACCTTTTGGCCCGTGGGTCCTACTCGGAACCTCTGCTGGACGGCACGCTGTCCCTGCAGCACGGGCGGGTTGACCTGAGGGGCTATCAGGGCGCCGAGGACCTCACGGCCGACATCCGCTTCAAGGACCGCACCCTCTCCATTCCTGAAACCCAGCCGGCCCATGGAACCTTGGCCCACGGGGAACTCCAGGTAAGCGGCCTCATGGCCTGGAAGCCGGGCGGGCTGGATACCTATGACCTGCGCGCCAGCTTGGATCACTTCCAGCTCCGGGATGTTCCGGCAGGCTTGAATCTTCAGGGCAGTCTCCAGGCCACCCTCAGTGGCGAAGAGGGTGGGGGTCTGTTGGAGGGGACCCTCCAGGCCGAACGGCTCGAGTACAAGAGCGAGGTCAAACTCTCCGATCTCATTCTCCGCAGTGCCCTCAGCGATGGGGGTGACCTCGCGGGGTTGGATCTGGAGGATCCTCTCGATGCCATCGCCCTGGACCTGGACATGGAATTGCGGGAGCCCTGGCAATTCGATACCAACCTGCTCAAGCTGGAGGGCCAGACGGAGGGGCCCTTCAAGGTCCTTGGCACCTTGGGTCACCCGGTGCCCAAAGGCAAGCTGGTGTTCCAGCCCGGCGGTCGCGTCACCAACATCTTCCCGGCTGGCGATATGGTCGTGGACCGCGGCGAACTCACCTTCTCCGAATCCCGTCCACTGGATCCGCTCATCGGACTCCAGGGCAGCGTTTCTTCCATCCCGGGTTACACCGTGAACCTGGACATTCACGGCACCCTGAGTAACCTCGCCATCATTCCCAGCTCGACACCGAGCCTGCGACAGGATGAAATCGTGGCCATCCTGATCAATCCTGGGAATGTGGCGAATGTGGGCACCTATGGCACCTCCTCCACCACGCAGGGAGCCATCACCTCTGGAATCGCCAGCGCGGGCACCGGCCTGATCAGCACCCTGGCCTTCACCCCCTTCCAGGAACAATTGCGGAAAGTCCTGGGCCTGGATCGCGTCAATGTGGCGGTGCGCACCACCAGCCTGGGCACCACGGAAACCGAGTTCACCCTCGGCAAGAGCATCCACCTCTTCGGCCAGCGAAGCGCGCTGGTGTTCTCCCACAGGAAGAGCGGCGAGCTCACCATAACCTCTGGCCAAGTGGAGTGGCGCTTCGGCAACTTCATCCTCCAGCTGGGCGCCAGCAAGGGCGGAAGTGAGGGATTGAATCCTTCCGGCGAGTTCCGTCACAGTTGGAGTCCCCGCTAGCCACCCTCACTCCTGGGGAGATGACCATGATCACCGTCAAATGTTTCGCGCGGTACCGGGACCTGCTGGGCTTCCGGGAACGGCAGCTGCCCCTGGCCCCCACCCTGGGAGCCTTGCTGCTGACGCCACCGCTGGCGCCATTGCCCCAGGAGGCCCTCCTGGCCGTGAACCAGGCCTTCGCAGACCGCAGCACCCCCCTGCGGGATGGGGACGAGGTGGCCCTCATGCCGCCGGTTTCGGGCGGCTGACCCAGTAGCCATCTCGATTCAGGCCGGCCTGATATCCAAGACCTCGCCACCACTCATCTGGAGCAAGGCCTGAAAGGCGGGGTCCTGGCGAAGGTGGTCCTCGGGGCCGAGGGCCGTGGTCATTCCAGGCTCGTCGTCGAAGCGGATCTCCAGGCGCTTGAGCCCGGGGAGCACGGCGGCCAGCGCCGCGATGAGGTGTGGATTCGACTGCTCCCGAAGAATGTCCACAAGGCTAGGGCGCGCGTTGCCGGGAAACAGGCAGTGCAGGACAGGTTCTTCCCAACGCAGTGACTTCGCCAGGTGCGGGGCGGCGCCAAGGGCATGAAGTTCCGGCACGCGCCGCAGGGCCCCACTGCAATCAGCCCGCAGGCGCGCCTCGGCACCTCGGACTGGCTGGGTGCCCTGTCCCGGTGCACTCGGTGTGCGTGGAGGCCTTGCCGTGGGCAGAGCCACTGGGACCGGCGGAACCCTTCTCGGCCCCTCAGACGCCGGTGCGGCCTGAGGAGCCGGGGGAGGGACCGGCGGCGCCGCGGCGGGCCCCGGCGGACGCGAAGCGACTGGGTTTCCGGAAACCAGGGCATCCAGGGGCGCGAGGTGGGGCAGCTGGGCAGCCGTAAGGAGCGCCAGCTCAACCACCACCCGGGGCAGGCTGCTGTCCCGGAGGTCACGCTCCCGGCTCAGCAACAGGTTCAGCATCCGGGCCCAGCGCAGCAGCTCCTGGGGACCCCGGGCCGCCCGGGCTTCCTGCTCCAGGCGATCCCGGAAGGCCAGAACCAATTCCCGCCAGAAGGTGGCCCAGTCCGCACCCTGTTCCGCCAACGAGCGGCAAGCCTCCACGAGGGCCGCCGTATCCCCCACAGCCAGTGCCGACATCACACCCTGGACGAGGTGGGCACTGACAATGCCCAACTGTTCGCGAACCGCATCCTCCAGCACCTGGCCGTCCCCGGCCGAAATGACACGGTCCAGGATGGTGAGGGCATCGCGCATGGAGCCTTGGCCAGCTTCGGCAATGAGCCGCAGGCTACCGGCTTCGAAGGCCACACCTTCCGCCTCGCAGACATGCTTCAAGCGGCCTTCAATGAGACCCACTGGAATCAGGCGAAAGGGGAAGATCTGGACCCGGCTCTTGATGGTGTCAGGAACATCCTGGAGTTCCGTGGTGGCCAGCACGAAAATGGCGTGGGCCGGCGGCTCCTCGATGACCTTCAACAGTGCGTTGAAGGCTTCGGTGCTGAGCATGTGCACTTCGTCAATGATGTAGATCCGATAGCGGCAGAAGGCCGGACGAGTTTGCACCTGCTCCCGCAGGGCCCGGGCATCGGCCACGGAGGCGCGGCTGGCGGCATCAATCTCGACGATGTCCAGGCTGGTGTCCGGCTGCTCAGCGGCACGGCAGGGATCACAGACTCCGCAGGGCGTGGCAGTGGGCCCCTCGGCACAGTTCAGGGCGCGGGCCAGAATGCGGGCCGTGCTGGTCTTGCCCGTGCCGCGGACGCCCGCGAACAGGTAGGCCTGGTGGATGCGCCCGCGTTCCTTGGCCCGCTTCAAGGCATTGGCCAGGGCCTTGACGCTGCCTTCCTGCCCGACAAGATCCGAGAGCAACTGGGGGCGGTATTTGAGGGCGAGGGTGGTCATGGAAGTCCCAGTTTCCCACGAATGGGCGCCCCGTTCTCATGGGCAGGCCCCAGGATCGAAAAGTCCCGGCTGCCAGGCAGGCGGAGCCCCTCCGCGAACCGGCACCGGTAGGGGTTCCCTCGCCGGGCCGCGAAGCGGAAACAGCTCTCTGAATTTCTGACGGATCCCCTCCAAATAGCCGGGCTGGAGCACCCTGAGCCAGCCATGCTCCGCCAGCACCGCATAGAAGGGATCTTGCTTGAGAAGGCGCAGAGCGCCCACCCAGGCATGGGAGGCACCTGCCATCTTGGCCCGACGGGCGAAGGCCCGGGGATCGTGTACGGCCAGGAGGGGTGCCACTGAGATGCCAACCTCAATGCCGGCGGAGGCCAACCTCTCCATGGCGGCCCATCGGCTGGGGATGGCCGGCGCATGGGGTTCCACCGCCTGGCGCACCGTGTCATCGTCCGTGGGCATAGAAATCCCCACCGAGAGGCGATTCCCGAAGGCTCTCAACAGGTCGAGATCCTGGAGCACCAGGGGCGAACGAGTGTGGAGGATCACTTCCGTCGTGGGGCATAGGAGCAGAACCTCCAGGCACTGCCGGGTAAGGCGATCGTGCCGCTCCTGGGGCTGGTAGGGGTCCGTGGCGGAAGCCAGGAAGACCCGCTGCTGGTGAAGCCGGTGCCGCTGGGTCCAGAGCAGCTCAGACGCATTCGTTTTCGTGGCCACCCAGGCACCCCAGTCTTCTGGCCGATGCAACGCGTTGGGGTACTCACGCACATAGCAGTAGCGGCAGCCATGGGCGCACCCACGATAGGGGTTCAGCGCGAACCCGAACCCGTACCGCTCGTCCTTCTGGGCCCTGAGAATGGACTTGGCTTCAGCGGGTTCCACCCGCAGGTCGTCGAGAAGCCGGGGCGGTTCCGAGGATGGGAACAGAGGTGTCATGCACCAGGTTTTCGCTTTTTTTGCGTTATGTCAAGGTGCGTCCGGGGCCTTGGCGATGACATTGATGCGCCCATTGGTCTCCAGGATGGCCACATGGACCTGTTCCAGGTCGGCCACCCCAGCCTGCCGAACCGCGGCCATGAGCTCATGCTGGGAGATGCGCTCCCTGGCCAGCCGTGCTTCATCCACGAGACCGTGATGCACCAGGATCTGAGGCCGCCCCTCCAGCAGGATCTCAGCCCGCTTGTTTCGCCAGGTCAGCCAGGACATCAGCCCGTTCACGGTTAGCAGGGTCGCGACCAGGATGAAGCCTGCGCCCACAGAGTTGTCGCCCGCATTCATGCTGTTCTGCACGGCATTGCTCAGGACCAGCAGCAGCACCAGGTCAAAGGGGGCCAACTGCCCCACCTTCCGCTTCCCGGTGAGACGAAGGGTCACCAGCAGGAAACCGTACACCAGCAGGCCGCGCAGCACGAATTCCCACCAGGGCTGGGCCAGCCTCCACAGGGAGACCCCCAGGGGCAGAGAACCATCCATCACAGCGGTCAGCGTCATGCGGTCTCCAGCAGGCAAGAGGATCGCCGATGGGCGCTCCGCTCTCGAGGGTTCCAGCTAATCGGCTCGAGCGGTCCTACTCCACCCGCACCGAGAAGGCGGACCCATTCTGTCCCCAATGCAGGTTGCTGTCAGCCGGTCTGAGGCACCGGCCTTCAGGCCACCCAAACCTCCAGGCCCTCCAGGATATCCCTCACGCCCGGCCCGAAGCGGGCATTGCTGAGCCAGTCCAGACCGGCCGGCAGGCCACCCAGGGCCGCCTTGACCCGAGCCCTGTGGCCCAGCTCGGGTCGCGGAATGGCTCGCTCCGCCCTTTCATGGCGCATGGCGATGGGATCACCCAGAATGGGAATCCAGTGCTTCAGCCGACCGAAGACGCCTTCCCAGGCATCCAGCTCGGGAGGTTTCCCGAAGGCCCCTCCGATGAAGCTCCGGAGTTGCATCTGGCCTTGGGGCGCACTCTCTGGATCCATCCAGGAAGGAACCAGGGAACCCAGATAGCCGTCCCCTTCGGGCGGGTGGATGAGGAAGCCGAAGCTGTCGTTGAGGATGGGAAGCGGCGCATGGCGGCTATGCCAGAGGTCCACCGAGGTATAGGGAATGGCCGCCAGGGCCTCGGCGCTCTGGGGTGCCACCGCGCCCAGCAGGGCTGCGGCTTCAAAGGCAGGCAAGGCCAGCACCACTCGGTTGACCTCGCGCGTTTCGCCACCACCGGTCACGCGCCATTTCCCGTCGGGCAGCGCTTCGATGCGCTCGGCACGGAGCCCCACCCGCACCGAGGCCAACCTCGACGCAAGCTGGATGGGCAGCTGACCCATGCCGCCCACGGGCACCACCATGTGGCTCACGCCGCTCTTGCGGATGCCGTTCACCAGGCTCCCCGTGGCTTCCCACTGGCGCAATTTGGGAATGGCATCCACCGACAGCATTTCCGCAGGTGCGGCCAGCACCCCGGCCACCATGGCAGGCAGGAGTTCCCTGGCCACCCCTTTGCCCAGGCGTCGGGTGATGAAGGCCGACAGTCCCTCCTCCGGCTCCGCCTCCCCGACCGCCATGAAGGGTTCCAGCATCATGCGGAGTTTGGCCGATAGGGGCATCAACGGCGAGAACAAGAGCGATGCCGGTGAGGCGGGCACAGGGATGAGCCGTCCGCCCTTGCCCACCCAGCGAGCACCGGTTCCCGGAGACTTGAAGGGCAGGTCTATGGCCTTGAACAGGCGATCCACCACAGTGCCCTTTTGCCAGAGCACGCCCTGGGGTCCGGCCTCGAAGTGGCCCCCTTCCCAAGGATGGGTCTTCATCCAGCCGCCGACGGCGGATTGACCCTCCCAGACCTCCACGGCCTCGCCCCTTCGTTCCAGGTGCCAGGCAGCGGCCAGGCCCGTGACGCCGCCGAGGTCCTGGCCCCGACGCTGGCGGAGGGTCGCGACGTGGTGTGCGACCGCTACATCCCGTCCACGGTCGCCTACCAGGGAGCGGGACGCGGTCTGGATCCGGGCGAACTGGCCCGCA
>JBBIHT010000041.1:0-10343 GCA_037446845.1 Geothrix sp.
CCTACAAGCCCAGGAAGCGCACCAAGGCCACCCTGGCCCGGGAGCGCGGGCTGGAGCCCCTGCTGGATTCACTGCTGGCCGATGACAGCGGAGCCGATCCCTTCCTGATTGCCGAACCCTTCCTCAAGGACGAGGAGGGCCTGCGCGCGCCTTCGGAATGCCTGGAGGGCGCGGGGCATATCCTGGCCGAGCGGCTGGCGGAGGAGGCGGAAATCCGGGCCTGGCTGCGCCTGGAGTTCCACGAGCAGGGCCTGCTGAAATCCGAAGTCAGGGAAGCCCGCAAGGCCGACCAGGCCGCGCTCCGCTTCAAGCCCTACTTCGACTTCTCCGAGCCCATCCGCAAGATTCCCAGCCACCGCCTGCTGGCCCTGCGCCGGGGCGAGAAGGAGGACATCCTCACGGTGCGCCTCGTGGTGGATCGCGAAAGTCTCGTGACGCAGCTGGTGGCCCGGGTGAATGTGAATCCAGGCAGCGGCTACCGGCGCTTCCTACACGAAGTCGCAGCCGACGCCTACGACCGGCTGCTGGCACCCGCCATCGAATCCGATGTGCGCTACGAGGCCAAGCGCAAGGCCGATGGGGAAGCCATCAAGGTGTTCCAGACCAACATGGACCACCTGCTCCTGGCGCCGCCCGCTGGCCAGTGCTGCACTCTGGGCGTGGATCCGGGCATCCGCACCGGCTGCAAGCTGGTCGTGATCAACCGGCTGGGCCAGCTGGTGCAGGACGAAGTGATCTATCCGCTGGAACCCAAGCGCGATCTGGAAGGCAGTCGCGCAATCCTGGAAAAACTGTTCAACGCCAACCCCATCGAGGCCCTGGCCATCGGCAACGGCACCGGCGGTCGCGAGGTGGAGACCTTCCTGCGGGAATGGTTGCGGGACACGGGCCGGGAGAATCTCATCTGCGTGGCCGTGAGCGAGGCCGGCGCCTCGGTCTATTCAGCCAGCGATATCGCCCGCGAGGAGTTCCCCGAGCACGATGTCACCGTAAGGGGCGCCGTCAGCATCGCCCGCCGCTTCCAGGATCCGCTGGCGGAGCTGGTGAAGGTGGAGCCCAAGAGCATCGGCGTGGGCCAGTACCAGCATGATGTGAACCAGACGGCCCTCAAGAAGGGCCTGGATGCTGTGGTCGAGAGCTGCGTGAACCGCGTGGGGGTTGACCTTAACAGCGCCTCCTACCGCCTGTTGTCCTATGTGGCGGGCATCGGGGAAGGGCTTGCCAAGAGCATCGTTGCCCACCGATTCGAGCATGGAGCCTTCAAGCGCCGCGAACAGCTGCTTGAAGTAAGCCGCTTCGGCGCCAAGGCCTTCCAGCAGGCCGCGGGGTTCCTGCGCATCCACAATGGCGAGGATCCCCTGGATGCATCCGCCGTACATCCCGAAAGCTACCCGGTCGTCCAGCGCGTCTGCCAGCTGACGGGCAGGACCGTGCCCGAACTCATCGGCAACGATGCCGTGCTCGACGCCCTGGATCCGGGCCTGCTGGTGGACGAACGGTTCGGCATGGAAACCATTCGGGACATCCTCGCCGAGCTGAAGAAGCCCGGCCGGGATCCCCGTCACCGCTTCGAGATCGTGCAATTCCGCGAGGGCGTGAACAAGCCCGCCGACCTGGAGATCGGCATGGAACTCCAGGGCATCGTGACCAATGTGACGGATTTCGGCGCCTTCGTGGATGTGGGTGTCCACCAGGACGGCCTCGTTCACCTCTCTGAAATTGCCCATCGCTATGTGAAGAATCCTTCCGAGGCCCTCAGCGTGGGCGAAGCCGTGAAGGTGAAGGTGCTGGCCGTGGACCTGGAGGCCAAGCGCATCGCCCTGTCCATCAAGGCCCTGCTCCCCGCCCCGGCCACCCCTGTCCGCCCCGCCCAGGGCCATCACCGCCCCACTCGAACTGCGCCAGCACGAACCGGCGAATCCGCCCAGGCCGGAGCGCCCCGTCCCCCGCGTCCTGCGCCTCCCACTGGGGCCCGGCCCCGGCGCGCGGAAACCACCCGGCCTGCGGCTTCCCGGCCGCCCCTGCCCAGCGGGGGCTCCGTGAAGGAGACCCGTCCTTCCCGCCCGGACCGCCCCTCGAAGCCCGTAGAATCACGCCGCGAATCCCTGGTTCCCGCCAGTGGCGCTTCGCTGTCGGACCTCATGTCCAAGTTCAACCGAGGCATGCATTGACGCCTCGAGGCCACCTCATAGCCACCTGCCTGTCCCTGCTGGTCCTGCTCGCCTGTGAAGCCAGGCCATCCCAGGCACAGGTGTATGGTCCCTGGGAGGAGGGGCTGACCCTGGCCTACGAGGATCCTTCCCTGCCTGCAGCGGAGCAGCGAAGCCACCGGCTCCAGGTTCGCGTGGCCAAGGCCCACCTGGGTCCCGGCGAACCCAGCCAGGTCCAGCTGGATTTCGCCAGTGCCAGCGGCCAGTTCGCGCTCCAGGTGCGGCACCGGAAGGGGGGCGTGGCCCTGCTCGCTGCGGACGGCACCCCGCTGGCCCAGCCCCTACCCGAAGGTTTTCCCCAGGTCAGCCCCTGGGAGGATCGGGGAACCACCTGCCGGGTGGTGGGCCGAGGCACCTGGGAAGGCGCCTCTCTGTTGCCGCCGGGCGCCCCTGCCGTGGGCGTCTGGGTGGAAGCCTCGCCCTCCGCTGGTCCACGGCGCCGCACACTCTATCTTCCCAACCTCGGCGAGGTGGAGTCCCGGGAAGAGCGCAGCGGCACCTGGATCGTCGTCAATCGCCTGGTGGCCAGGGGCTTCACGGACCTGCCCGCCATCAAGCCCGCCCACTAGAATTGCCCGGAGCCCTCCATGGCCGAAGCCACCCTTCCCGACGACGACCTGCCCCTGCCCCCGGGTGCAGGCAAGGGCACACTCCGGGACAATCTCGAAGTGATCTGCTTCGCCATGGTGCTGATCCTGTTCTTCAAGACCTTCGTGGGCCAGCAGTTCAAGATCCCCTCCGCCTCCATGCGCAACACGCTGATGATCGGCGACCATCTGCTGGCCAACAAGTTCATCTTTGCCACGCCTCAGTGGTCCTGGGAGGAATCCATCTTCCCCATGCGGGGCGTCAAGCGGGGCGACATCATCGTGTTCCGGTATCCCCTGGACCGGGACCAGGACTATGTGAAGCGCTGCGTGGCCCTGCCCGGCGATAGGCTGGAGATGCGGAACAAGCGCCTCTACATCAACGGCAAGCAGGTCACCGGCCCCTATGAGCACATGCTCGGCCAGAACCCCGATGGACCGGTTCCAGGCCCCTGGCCCCCGGAGCGCGATGCCGGCGATGCCGAACGGCCCGTTGGGCTGTGGCGCCATGCCGAAGCTGAGGTGCTCGACCTGCACGCCCGCAACCAGATGCAGTCCATGAACAGCCTGGTGCAGGAAGGATTCAAGGACCAGTTGGGCCCCGTGACCGTGCCCCCGGGACACATCTTCGCCATGGGGGACAACCGCGACAACAGCATGGACAGCCGCTACTGGGGCTTCCTCCCCATGGATCACCTGCGCGGTCGGCCCTTCATCGTCTGGTGGAGTTTCCGAGAGGGCGACACGGACAACGACAATGGCCGCGTGCCCACCGGCCCCACCGATGTGGCCATGGATTTCGTGGATGCGGCTCGACATTTCTTCACGCGCACCCGCTGGGAGCGCACGGGAACCATCCCGGAATAGGCCCCCGGGCCTAGCCCGGATCACGCGCCCGGGAGACACCCTGGATATTGGATGAAGACACGCCTGCTCCCGCCATTCGTCTGGGTTCTGGCCCTCTCAGTGTCCCTGGGGGCCTGGGGCCGAAAAGGGCATGCGGCCGTGAACCGCGCGGCCCTGACGACGCTACCGGTGGAGTTGGAACCCTGGTATGCCGGGCGAAGTGGCTTCGTGGTGGAGCACGCCTCGGATCCCGACCACTGGAAGCAGGATCGAAAGGAGGGACCACGCCACTTCCTGGACATGGAGCCCTATGGCGGCCCGGATCACCTGCCCACCACCCTGGAGGAGGCCCAGGCCAGGGTGGGTGGCCGCTACTACCGCCTTGGGGTCCTGCCCTGGATCATCCAGGATCGCTGGCGCGGCCTGGTCACGGCCTTCAGAACCGGGGACGGTGCGGAGGTGGGCCTTGCCACGGCCATCCTGGGGCACTACATCGCGGATGCCCATGTGCCCCTGCACACCACCGAGAACTTTGATGGCCGGCGCTCCGGCCAGCGGGGCATCCACAGCCGCTGGGAATCGGGCCTGGTGGAGCGGTTCGTCCTGGACTCAGCCCTGGCGGTGCGCCCGGCCAAGCCCGATCTCGCTTTCCAGGACCAGCCCTGGAGGTGGCTTTGCAAGGCCCACGCCCTGCTGCCCCAACTCCTCCAGGATGACCTGGAGGCCGACCGCACCACGCCCGTGAGCACCCGAGGCAAGGCGCGCAACCAGGCCTACTGGCTCATGTTCTGGGACCGCCAGGGCCCTGTGGTGAATCAGCAACTCCAGCAGGCCGCCCAGCACCTGGGCGAGGCCATCCTGAACGCCTGGATCGCGGCGGGGAGGCCTGCTGCCCCACCCGCCACGGGACGGTAGTTCGGCGGACCCTACTTCCCCTCCTCCCACCGCTGCCGCTCCAGCCAGACCTGTTCCTCCTTGCCCTTGGGATCCCTGCCCTGCCAATGCAGTTTCAAGGGCCCCCGGGCATCCCGTTTCAGCACCGATACCCCCGGTGCCTCACCTGTGCGCAGGAGTGCCAGCAGGGCCTCCACGCTGGCCACCTGGGGCAGGAAGGGCAGGGGCAGTTCGGCCAGGGAAACGGCCCGCCGATCAAGCCGCTGCCTCGGCACCTGCACCCGGTAGCCGGAGGACCGATTGCCTTCCACCAGGACCAGCCGTTCGCCCATGCCATGGAGCTCGGCGATGAGCCTGCCACTGGCAGGCTCCAGCAACAGGCTGAGCGTACCCACACCTTCGCCTTCAGCCCCCGCATAGCCCCAGCGGTACTGGGCCCGCAAGGGAAGCACCGGCGCGGGCGCCTGGAGGGCCGGGGGCACCGGTGGCGGCACCATCACTGATCCTCCTCGTCCTCGTTGGGACTGGCCGTGGGCTCGGAAGCACCGGTGCTCCCGATCAATTGGGCGGCCTGCTCCTTGGCGATGCGAAGGCGAAGCTCATCCAGATCCTTCTCCAGCGCCGCATGCTCGGGGAACACATAGGCCAGGGCCCGGTCCCATTGTTCCGCTGCTTCGAGAAGCCGGCCCTGTTTCACGAGCACCACCCCCAGGTGCTTCCTTACTTCTGGGCTGAAGGGATTCAGCTCCACCGCCCTGCGCAGGGTCGCCTCGGCCTCGGCGATGCGGCCCAGCTTGAATTGGGCCCAGCCCAGGCTGTCCACCACATTGCCGTTGTCGGGGGAGGCCTTGGCACTGGCCTCGATGAGGGTGGCCGCCTCAAGCAGATCCAGGTTTTGTTCCAGGAGGAGATACCCCAGGTTGTTCTGGAGCAGCGGATGGTTGGGCTCATGGCGCTGGGCTTCCCGCAGGACCGCCAGGGCCTCCCGACTGCGTCCCAGCTGCTCGTAGGCCTGACTCAGCATCAGCAGGCCGTCCACGCTACGGTTGGGCGCAAGGCGCCGGGCCTGTTCCAGGGCCTTCAGGCTGCGTTCCCATTGCTGGAAATCCTGGTACAGGGAGGCCGTCCCCTCGAGATGCAACTGCTCGAGGGCGGCCCGGGCCTCCTTCCGCGAAAGCAGGCGATAATCCAGGTACCGGGCGGGCAGCTTCGCGGCCTGCCGAAAGAACGGGACAGACGGGAAACGGGCGATCCCGTCCTTGAGGAGTCCCAGGGCGGCTTTCCAGTCGCCCACACTGATGGTCGCCTGGATCCTGAACACCTGGAACAGGCCCTCGCCCTTGGCGGGAGGGGCCTCGTTCCGCAGGAAGTCCAACAGTTCCCGGCCCTTTTCCTGGGTGAGCAGGCATTCCGCATAAAGCATCCGGGCACCCGCGAGAACACCTTCGGCATGAGCAACCGAAGGCGTCTGTGGTTCGGAACCCTCCGAGGGGAGGTCCATGGTCACCAGCGGTCGCAGGCGAATCTCGGCCTCGGCAAACTCACCGAGATTCATGAGGGCCCGGGCCAGGTTGAGGCTCAGAGCCGGTGTGGGTTTCAGGGATTCGGCCCGTTTCAGCGTCTCCAGGGCTTCCTGGAAGCGCCCCGTCTGCAGGCGGATGAGGGAAATGTTCTCCCACAGGCCGCTCTCCTCGGGCAGGTGCCGGGCCAGCAGGAGAAAGCCCTCCTCGGCATGGGCCAGATAGCCGGCCTGGATCTGCTCCCGGGCCAACTCCTCCAGCATGCGAAGGTGGCGGTCCTCGGGTGTCCGCGCGCAAAGGGCCAGCAGCGCCTCCCGTTTCCCGGGGTAGTCCTGCAGGGCCCTGGCGTGGATGAAGGCACGCTCCCAGGCCGCCGAGAAGCCGGGGCGAAGGCGTCCCAGGCGCAGCCAGGCGCGCAGGGCCTCCGCATTATCCTTCAACTGTTCGGAAACCTCCCCCAAGCGGGCCCACAGCTCGGGATCCTGGGGCAGCAGGAGGGCAGCGGCCTTCAGTTCGACCTGGGCGGCCGGGGCCTGGGTCGCATCCTTCTGGGCCCGCTGGTATTGCAGCAAGGCCAGGTGCGCCCGGGCTTCGCCGCTCCGGGGCGCGAGCCTCACGGCCGCTTGGGCCGGGGCCAGGGCTCCCTCCAGATCCTGGGCCTCCTGCAGGGATTCGGAGAGCCGCAGGTGCGCCTCGGAGCTGCTGGGCACCTGGGTGAGCACCCGCCGGTACAGCGCCGCGGCCGCAGCCGGGTCGGCCCCGCCGCCACGCAGCTGGAGGGCGCGTGCCTGCAGCATGAGGGAGCGCACATCCTCTCCGGCCACCAGCACAGCCGCCGTCAAGAGGACCAGAATCCATGGACGAACATTATGCACGGACAGCCTCCAGGCGAAGCATCGAAGTCAGGCGGGCGAGGGGCGCCTCCCAGGCGCGGGCGGGCAACAGGCGCTGGACAGCCGGTTCCCCGGCCCGGGGCAGAATGCAATGGATGGGCGTCTCCGCCTCCTCCATGCCGGAAGGATCCCCCTGGCCCTTCTTGTCGCGGGCCAGCAGGGGCAGACAGACCGGCCAGGCCGGCACCTGGAGCGCCAGGGGTGCCAGGCGCTGGCGGAGGAGATCCAGCAGCGACGGCGGCAGGGGTTTCAGGCCCTGATCCTCCGCCAGGAGGCAGGCCGCCAACAGCCCGAGGCCCACCGCTTCCCCGTGCAGCAGGCCATAGCCCGAGCCTGCCTCCAGGGCATGCCCCAGGGTATGGCCCAGGTTCAACAGTCGCCGCTCACTTGATTCCTTCGGATCGCGGTGCACCACCTCGGCCTTGAAGGCCAGGGCCCGCTCGATCCAGGGCAGGCGGATGGGGCCTGGCTGAAGCAGCTCATGGGCCCAGTCCATCTCGCCCTGGATGAGGGCCGTCTTCACCAGTTCCCAGCGGCCGTTCTCCAGGTGGCGGCTCGGCAGACTTCCAAGAAAATCGGTGCAGGCCACCAGCCGCCGGGGGGCGTGAAAGGCTCCCAGCAGATTCTTGCCCGCGGCCAGGTCCGCCCCGGTCTTCCCTCCCAGTCCCGCATCCGCCATGGCCAAAAGGGTCGTGGGCCAGGCCTGCCAGGCGATCCCCCGGAGGTAGAGGGCCGCGGCCAATCCCACGAGGTCGGTCAGCACCCCGCCGCCCAGGGCCACCACCGTCGCTTCCCGATGCAGGGGGCCACAGGCCCAGTGTTCCAGCCAGGGCACCACCGTGCCCAGCCGCTTGGCCGATTCGGGCACCGACACCCATAGGGCATTCGGAGGGTCGGGCATGCCGGCGGTGCCCCAGGCTTCCCGCAGGCAGGCATCTCCCACCAGTGTCCAGACCCCTTCCGGGAGCAGGGCAGGTTCCGGTGCCTCCAGAAGCACAACCTCGGTGCCGAAGCCGGCGGGCGTGGCGAGTCTCATGGGCGTCCCTTGAGGGTGGCCTCCGCTTTCATGGCCCTGCCCTCCCGCAGCCAGTGGATGAGAGCCTTGTCACCGGGCTTGTAGGCGCCCAGGGCCCCCATGAAGTCGTAGATGTTCTTCACAGGCTTGTCCCCGAAGCGCACCAGGATATCCCCGGCCTGCATGCCGATGGCTTCGGCAGTGGACCCACTGGAAACGCCATTGATGCGAAATCCCAGGGCATTGTCGGCATAGTCGGGAATGGTGCCGAAGGCGATGCGCATGGGCCCGCCCTCGCCCTGCATGGGCAGCTTGGCCGTTTCGGGATCGAAGGGCGGCGTCGCGTCCCCGTTGGCCAGATCCAGGGCCACAGCCTGGCCAAAGGCCGCCAGCTTCACCATGCCCGGCAGGTTGATCCGCTCCGCCGTATCGCTGGGCCGGTGGTACTCGCCATGGAGTCCCGTGAAGAAGAAGAAGGTTGGAATCCTGGCCTGGGAGAAGCTCATGTGATCGGAACCGCCGACGCTGGCGCCGGTATCCGCGCTGACAGTGAAGTCCCGGGGCACGAAGCGCTGGGCCGCCGTCACGGCTGATTTGGGCGCGCCCAGGCCACCCATCATCAGTCTGGGGACCTTGGGATCCAGCCGGCCCACCATATCGAAATTGATCATGAACTTCACCGAATTCAGAGGCTGGGTCGGATGCTGCACCCAGTACTGGGAGCCCAGCAGCCCCTCCTCCTCGCCACCGAAGTTCAACAGCAGAATAGAGCGGCGGGGCCTGGCGGCCATCAGGGTGCGGGCCAATTCAAGCACCATGGCGGTGCCGGAGGCGTTGTCATCGGCGCCGGGATGGACCTGGCCCCGGGCCTCGGACCCGCCAAGGCTGTGGCGCTCGCCCAAGCCCAGGTGATCCAGGTGGGCACCCACTGCGATGAACTCGTCCTTCAGCCTGGGATCGCTGCCAGGGATCACCGTGATCACATTGGGAACCGGAGCCTCCTCGCGGCGGAGCTTCAGATCCAGTGAGAGGGTGCTCCAGGGCGCGTTGATGAAATCCCTGCTGGCGGGCTTGCCGGTGTCCTTGATGGCCCTCAGCCGCTGGGTCAGGTCACCGCACACCGAGATCAGCGCCTCGGGGGTCATGGCGACCACGGGCACCTCTACCTTCACGGGACCCTCCTCGCGTTGCAGGGGCCGCAGGCCATTGGTTTCCAGCACGACGACACCGGCCACATGGGCATTTTCCAGTTTTTTCAAGCGCCCCAGCAGGCTGCGCTCACCCCTGGGCAGGTGCGCGAAGGCTTCCAGATCCGGCACGGACCTGGCGATGATCGCCACGCGGTCCTTCAGCTCCACGCCCGCGAAGTCGTCATAGCCACCGGGAATCTGCACCCCATAGCCGACAAAGGCCAGGGCCTTGTGGCGGAAGGTCGCGTCCCCGCTCAGTCCCAGGGCCTCGAGGTCACGCCCCCACACCAGCGGATAGCGATCCTCCCCGTGGCCCAGGGTCGCGCCCTGTTGCTCCCGACTGATCTTAGCGATGAAGGGAAAATGCTGCACCCGGGGCTTGAGGCCCAGGCTCTGAAGCTCGGCCACCACCCGCTGAGCCGCCTGTTCCAGCTCTGGATAGCCGTTGCCGCGCCCCCTGAGGGCCGGGGAGGCCAGGTAGGCGATGCGGTCCCGAAAGCGTCCCAGGGCGGCGGCCTCCTCCGGGGAGGAAGGCCCCGCCGAGGCCACCGGCACCTGGGCAGCCAGGGAAAGGCAGAGGACGGGGACCAGCCAGAGACGCATGGGCACTCCATTTAGACTTCCACTCTAGTGCACCCCGCCTGAAATCACCGGGCCATTCGCGAGGAGCGGCACGGAACACCCCGCTCGGGGCAGGGTCCCTCCCGCACCTGGCCACAAGGATTGCCGGTGGGCATCACAGGCTGGTTGGAGCCATGGGAGAATGGCCCCATGTCGAAACGGACGGCCTTCTTCCAATCAGACCGGGTGGATGACCAGCCCCTGCGCCAGGCCCTGCTCTGGCGCCTGGCCTCGTACCTGAAACCCCAGTGGGCCGCCCTGCTGATCCTCCTGGTGCTCATGCTCCTGGGGGCCCTGCTGGAGGTTCTGCCCTCGGAGCTGACCCTGCGCCTCATCAACAAATTCATGGCCAAAGGCAGCCTGCAGGGCACCACGCCCCTGCTGGCGGGTTTTCTCGGTGTGCTGCTGGCCGGCTTCCTGGTGTCCTTCGCCCGCTATTTCCTGCTGGCCAAGGTTGGTCAACGGGCCATGCTCACGCTGCGGGTGCAGATCTTCGGCCACCTCATGGGCCGCTCCACCCAGTTCTTCCACCACAACCCGGTGGGCCGCCTCATGACCCGCGTCACC
>JBBIHT010000042.1:0-10338 GCA_037446845.1 Geothrix sp.
CCTTCCTGCTGGCCTGGCTCGGCAGCCTCGCGGGTCTGGCCTCCATCGTGGGGGCCTATGCCGCGGGGCTCATCCTCGAACCGGCCCACATTGTGGATCTGGAGCGCCGCGAGCGGCACACGCTGGAGGAACTGATCCACCCCCTGGTCACGGTGCTCTCACCGCTTTTCTTTGTACTCATGGGCGCCAAGGTGGACCCGTCAGCCTTGTTTCGGCCCCGCACCCTCCTGTTCGCCACGGTGCTGGCGCTCCTGGGCGTGGCCGGAAAGTTCGTGGCGGGCTTCGGCGCCGGGCGGGGCCTGCGGGCCGCCGTGGTGGGCTGGGGCATGGTGCCCCGGGGCGAAGTGGGCCTGATCTTCGTGGCCACGGGGGCCCACCTGCAGGTGAACGGGGTTCCCCTGCTCAGTTCCGAGCTCCAGGCAGGCATCATCGGAGCCCTGCTGCTCACCACCGTGGCTGGCCCTGTGGGACTGGGGCGGGTGCTGCGCCCTTCGTTTCACAAGTGACCTGAATGCAATACCGAACAAAACGGGAATAAAATTTCCTTTGCAGGGGATACGAAACGGGCTATTCATGAACCATGTAATCCCCCCTGAGCCCTCGGGCGATGGGTGCGAGGCCACCGAGAGGTGGCCTCAGCTTTTTTCGGTCAGAATGGGCTCATGCCTCCCACCAGTAGCCCACTCATTCGGACCATGGTCTATGTGGATTCTTTCAACCTCTATTACGGGGCACTGAAGCGATCCTCTTTCAAGTGGCTGGACCTGGAAAAGCTGTTCTCGCTGGTGCTGCCGAGAAACGACATCAGAGCCATCAAGTACTTCACCGCCAAGATGGAAAGCACGACCCACAAGCCGTCTCGCGCCACAAATCAGCAGCTCTACCTGCGGGCACTAGGCACGCTGCCCCATGTGGAGATTCATTTCGGAAGATTCCTCACCACCACCACGCGAGCCGCCCTTGTCGATCCAACGGCGCGGCCACGCACGGTGGAAGTGATCAAGACCGAGGAAAAGGGCTCGGATGTGAACCTTGGCACGCACCTGCTTCTCGATGCGTTCGACAATGCGTTTGATCTTGCGGTGGTGGTTTCCAACGACTCGGATCTACTGCTGCCCATCCAGTTGGTGCGGGGGCGGTTCAAGAAGCGGGTTGGCATCTTGAACCCCCACCGAAAGCCAGCGCAGTCACTCAAGCTGAACTCGGACTGGATGTGGCCATTGCGGCAGGGCCCTTTGTCGGCGGCGCAATTCCCCGATGAGCTGACTGATGCAAACGGACCCTTCCGAAAACCCTTGGTCTGGTGAGGCAACCATGAACCAGCTCTTCTTCGGCGACAACTTGGCTGTGCTGCGTGAATCCATCAAGGACGAGTGTGTGGACCTGGTCTACCTCGATCCGCCCTTCAATTCGAAGCGGGACTACAACCTGCTCTTCAAGTCGCCCGAAGGTGGCGAAAGCCACGCGCAGATCACCGCCTTCGAGGATTCCTGGCACTGGGGCGAGCAGGCGGAGCGCGAGTACGCCGAGATCCTCCGCAGCGGCCACACCCGCATGGCCGATCTCATCGCCGCCTTCCGCGGCTTCCTGGGCGAGAACGACCTCATGGCCTACCTCGTCATGATGGCCAACCGCCTGATCGAGCTGCACCGCGTCCTCAAGCCCACGGGCAGCCTCTACCTGCACTGCGACCCTGCAGCGAGTCATTACCTAAAATTGGTATTGGATGGTGTATTCGGACCCGAGAACTTCCTGAACGAAGTGATTTGGAAGCGGACCAGTGCACACAGCAGTGCGAATCGGTACGGTCCAGTCCACGACACATTGCTTTTTTATTCAAAATCACAACCGCACGCATGGAATCAGTGTTTCCAAACTTACGATTCGGACTATGTCGATGCGTTCTACACGCACCTTGATTCAGATGGAAGGCGGTGGCGAAGGTCAGATCTAACGGGTGCTGGAGTCAGGCATGGGGAGACAGGGAACATTTGGCGAAATGTAGATGTCACGGCTAAAGGCCGACATTGGGCATATCCGCCATCTGTTCTGGAACAGATGGATGCTGAGGGCAAATCCACTGGCCCAAGAAGGCTGATGGCGTCCCGATGCTGAAGCGATACCTTGATGAACAAGCCGGGATGCCGCTTCAAGATGTGGTCATTGATATCCCACCCATGCACAACCTGTCGGACGAACGCCTCGGCTACCCGACACAGAAACCCCTGGCGCTTCTCGAACGCATCCTCCAGGCCAGCTCCAATCCCGGCGATGTGGTGCTGGATCCATTCTGCGGCTGCGGGACGGCGGTGCATGCGGCGCAGAAGCTGGGTCGCGCGTGGATCGGCATCGACATCACGCACTTGGCCATCAGTCTCATCGAGAAGCGGCTGAAGGATGCCTTCCCCTGCATCGCCTTCGAGGTGCACGGCACGCCGAAGGATCTGGAAGGGGCGCGTGACTTGGCAGAGCGGGATAAGTATCAGTTCCAGTGGTGGGCCTGCTCGCTGGTGAATGCCCAGCCCTTCCAGGGCAAGAAGAAGGGCGCGGACGGTGGCATCGACGGCCTCATCTACTTCGCAGATGCGGTGGCGGGCAAGCAGGTCACTCAGCGCATCGTGGTAAGCGTGAAGGGTGGCCATGTCACCGTGAGCCAGGTGCGCGACCTCAAGGGCGTGATGGACCGCGAGAAGGCGCCCATCGGCCTCTTCGTATGCCTGGAGGAGCCCAAGGGGCCCATGAAGAAGGAGGCTGCGGCGGCCGGGTTCTACCGAGGCGTCAACGGCAAGGACTACCCGCGCCTTCAGCTCCTCACGGTGGAAGAGCTTCTGGAAGGCCATAAGCGCCCCGAGTTCCCCGACATGTCCATGGGCACGCTGACCTTCAAGAAGGCGAAAAAGGAAGTGTTGAGCCTGGCCGCCGAAACCCCCTTGCCCTACGGCGAGGAGAATTGATCCGCCGGAAGGGGATCACCACGGAGACCATGAAAGAGGAAGGCCTGACTTCGTGGTGAATGATCTTTCAGCATTCCCGCGCTCCTACGGTTACTCCGAAGGAAGTTCCGGCACCAGGCTTTCCACGAAGGTGGCCTCCACCCGGAAGACCTGGCGGATGAGATCGGCGGTGAGCACCTCGTGGGGCTTCCCGTTGCCCACGAGCCGGCCCCGGTCCAAGACCAGCACGCGGTCGAAGCGGTAGGCGGCGCGCAGGTCGTGGAGGCTGACCACCAGGGTGGCGCCTCGGGTGGTCAACTGTCGCGCCAGGCGCAGTACCTCCAGCGCGTGTCGCACATCCAGCTGGGCCACGGGTTCGTCCCAGAGCTGGATGGGGGCCTGGGTGGCCAGTGCCCTGGCCAGGCCCACGCGATGGCGCTCCCCGCCGGAAAGCCGCGTGGCCGGACGCTCCGCGAGGTGGGTGAGATCCAGTTCCGCCAGCGCTTCGGCCACGCCATCCAGGTTGTCCCCCCAGGCATAGCGCCCCTGGGCCACCACTTCGCGCACGGGGAAGGCGAATTCGAAATGGGCCTCCTGGTCCACCCAGGCCAGGCGTCGGCCACGTTCAGTGATCGAAATTTCGGACAGGGGTTGTCCATTCCAGCAAATACCGCCCTCGGCGGGAAGCAGGCCCGCCAGGGCCTGTAGGAGCGTGGACTTGCCGGCTCCGTTGGGCCCCACCACCGCCACCAGCTCGCCTGGGCCAAGGGTGATGGACACCGCCTCCAGGCGGCCCGGCACGCCCAGTCCAGCGGCGCTCAGGGCGGTGGTCATCGCGGCCTCCGCAGCAGCCACAGGAAGAAGGGGCCGCCCACCAGGGAGGTGACCACGCCCAGGCGCAGCCCCAGGGGAAAGGCGCGGGTGATGAGATCGCAGGCCAATAGGAACGCCGCGCCGCCCAGCATGGCATAGGGCAGCAGCCGCCGATGGTCGGGGCCGAAGGCCAGGCGCAGCATGTGGGGAACCACCAGCCCCACGAAGCCGATGATGCCACCCACCGCAGTGGCCAGGGCCGTGAGCACGGTGGAAAGCAGGATCAGCTGCCAGCGCAGGCGGCGGACATCCACCCCCAGGCTCTGGGCGCTCTGCTCGCCCAGGCTGAGCAGGTTCATGGCGCGGCCCAGGGGCAGCAGCAGCAGACAGCCCAGGAGGATGGCTGGCGCGCCCATCCACACATGCTCCCAACTGCGGCTTTCCAGGCCGCCCATGAGCCAGAAGAGCATCTGCGCATTCACCTCGAAATGGCCCACGGTGGTGGTGAGCAGGAAGCTGGTACCCGCACCCAGCAGCGCGTTCAAGGCGATGCCGGACAGCAGCAGGCGCTCGGCTCCGGCTCCCCGCTGGGCCAGGAACAGGACGGCGCTCGTGGCCCCGAAGGCGCCCAGGAAAGAGGCCAGGGGCAAGGCCCACAGGGTGGTTGCCGCCCAACCCAGGGCGGGCCCCAGGGCCAGCACCACTACCGCACCCAGGGCACCGCCGCTGCTCACGCCCAGCAGGCCGGGGCTGGCCAGGGGATTGCGGAAGAAGGCCTGCATCACCACGCCGCTGGCCGCCAGCGCTGCGCCCGCGGCCATGCCCACGAGGGCGCGGGGCAGGCGGAAATCACGGACCACCGTGCGGGACAGTTCATCCCCGACCCCGGCCAGGGCGGACAGGACCTGTCCCATGCCGAGCCGCAGTTCCCCGAAGGCCAGCGAGGCCAGGAAGGCCAGGGCCAGCAGCGCCAGAAGCGTGGGAAGCGCGGCCTGCTGCCTCACTGGAACCGCTCCGGGTGCAGGGCCCGGGCCAGCAGTTCGTAGGCCTCGATGCGGTGGTGGGACACGCTGGACAGGAGGGGCCCCGGTAGCAGCACCAGGCGCCCGGCCCGGAAGGCTGGGAGCACCCGGTAGTGGGGAATCTGCGCCAGGCGGGTGCGGATGTCGCGATCCTCTGCGGCGATCAGCATCTCGATGCGCCAGGTGAGCAGGCTTTCGGAGGGTGTGGGTGCCAGGCCCTTCAGCCCGGCTTCTGCCGCCGTATTGAGGGCTCCGGCATGCTCGCACAGATCCTGGAAGGTGGTGCCGCCGCCGGAGGTCAAGGGATAGACCCCGGCGCTGACCACGCGCAGGGGTCGAACCCCCTGCAGCCGCTGGGCCAGGTCCTTCACGCGCTGGCGGCACTGGGCCACCAAGGCCTCGGCCCGGTCCAGGTGGCCCAGCTCCCGGCCCAGGGTGAGGAGGCTGGCATACACCTCCTCCAGGGTTTCGTAGTGCTCCAGCACCACCAGCCGGACCCCGGCCCGCCGAAGCAGGGCCAGGGTTTCGGGGCGCGTGAAGCTGGCGGCCAGCACCAGGTCCGGGCGGTAGCGCAGCACGCTTTCCGCATCACTGTCCTGGATGGCTGGGAAGCGCTTCGCTTCAGCGGCCACGGGGCTGAATCGCCCGTCGTGGCTGATGTGACTCAGGGCCGCGATCTGGCCCGGATCCGCCAGGGCCAGCAGCAGTTCGTCCGTGCCCACCGCCTGGCTGACCACGCGTTGGGGAGGCCCTGCCAGCAGCGGCAGTGCTGACAGGAGCAGGGCCAGTAGGCGGAGCGCGGACGAGCGGAACATTACCACCTCCAGGTCGCGCCCAGAGTCCACCGGGGTTCGGGCGCGGGGAAGCCGTAGACCAGGCTGGCATCACCGTTCTGATCGTAGCGGCCCGAGAGCCAATCCTGCACAGTCGGTCTGGGCTGAAGCAGGTGCTCGCCGCGCAGGGAGAGGGTGAGTCCATTCAGCGGCTCATGGGACAGGCCCAGGCTGAGATTCCGATAGGGCTTGCCCGTGGAGATCACTTGGAAGTTGGTGTCGTTGATGTCGTAGCGGGGTCCGATGCGGTCGAAACGGAGATCCGCCCGCCAGGTTTTCGACTGAACGAAGGCGGTCACCGCTCCCGTGAAGAAGGGGTGTCGGACGATGGCGGTGTTCTGCTGACCGAAGCGATCCCCCGCCGTGTTGTGGTCCAGGTCGCGGGTCTCCTGGCTGTGGAGGATCAGGTCCCAGCCGTAGGCCAGGGTCTCGCCGCCCCGCCAGCCCAGGGCGCCCTCCAGGCTCTGCGCCCGGATCGCGCCCCGGTTCTCGTAGTGCGAGGTGAAGAGGGGGGGCCAGGCGAAGCTGGTGTCGTACTCGTAGGCGAGCAGCTCGGCGATGCGGGTGCGCTGGGCCTCCAGGCGGTACTCCCAGTGGCCCGCGAACAGGCCCGTGGCGCCAATCTGCAGGGTTCGGCTGCGTTCAGCATGGATGGGGTAGGGGTGTGCATCCTGCGCTTCGGCCTGGGCGTTCAAGGCGAATTCGGTGGTGTTGGGCATGCGGAAGCCCTGGCCCGTGCTGGCGTAGAGGCGCAGGGCAGGGCGCACCCTCCAGTTCAGGCCGCTGCGCCAGGTGCCGGCCTCGGCGCTCCCCGCGCGACTGCGCAGGCCCGAATCGGAGCGGGTGAGATCCCGGTGACTGGCATCCCGGCGCAGGCCTGCGACCCAGTCCAGGCCTTCCGTCAGGGTCCAGCGGGCCTCCAGGGCGGCGGCGGCATCCCGGCCTTCGCCCCGATAGCGCACGGCGGCAAAGGTGGAGGGATCGTAGTAGTTCCTGGCATGGGCCGTATCCTGCCGCCCTTCGAGGCGGCCCGAGAGGCGCAAGGCCTGCGCCGGGGTCCAGTGCAGGGTGAGCTGGTTCTCGACCCGCTGGAAGTCCCGGTCGGTCTGCTGGCGCAAGGGACCCTCAGGATCGCTGGTGTTGCCGGACAGGGCCTGCAGGGTGTCCTCCAAGAGGAGCTGGGGCGCCACCGTCCAGCGCAGGCTTCCGCCCCAGCTTTCCTGCCGAGAGCGGGTTTCCCGCTGGGGTTCGTAGCTGCGGCCGGAACCTGGCCAGGCGATGGTGGTGAAGGGCACCGAGGCGGTCTGGCCGCTGTTGCGGTAGAAGCCCGTCAGGTCCGCCTCGCCAAGGCGCGTCCCCAGGCGCAGGAAGCCGCCGGCTTGCCGGAAGGCATCCGCCTGGAACCCACTCTGTTGTTGCTGTGCCTCGGCACCCACCGAGAGCCAGCCCTGCGTGCCGGATATCTGCACCTGGGCGGAACCTCCCCTCAGGGCATCGGTCCCGGCCCTGAGGCCGGTGTGACCGTGGCAGCCCGCCTCGCCCCGTCCCAGGCTGGTGAGGGCGATGACGCCTCCGATGGCATCGCTGCCATACAGCACGGAGGCAGGTCCGAGGATCAGTTCCACCCGGGCGATGCCCACGAGGCTGAGGGAGCCCAGGTCGGGATTGATGGCCGTGGGGTCGTTGAGGCGCAGGCCGTCCAGCAGCACCACCAAATCGCGGCTGAGGGTGCCGTTGAGGAAGGCCGAGGCGGTCTTGCCGGTGCCACCGCTGCTCATGACGGCACCGGGCTGAAGCACTGCCAGCAACTCCGCCAGGGTGCGGCTCCCGAGCCGCGCCAGTTCCTCGGCTTCCAGGATGCGCACCGGGCCCGGGGTGCGGGTGACTTCCACGGGTTGGGCCTCGGCGCTCACCGTGACGGTGGCCTCGGCTGGCTTCCGGCCTCCGGCGGCCAGGGAAAGGGCGGACACGGCCGCCAGAGAGTAGAGAATCCGGGATGAACCCATCATGCCTCCACGCATGAAGTCGTGGGAGCGGGGCTGATCCAGGGAGAATCAGGACCACGCCCGTACCCACGACGGGGGGTGAGGTGCAGGACCGGTCTCCGGACTCGCACGCGACAGGAACCTTTCGGCGCCCTCCGAACCTTCCCGGGACGATCCCAGTGACTCGGACTTGAGGTCTCACGCGGTGGCTTCGGGAGAAGGCGCGTGGTGCATACCGTTGCGGGGCAGTGCAGGAATCCCACCTGCTTCCCGTGCATCCAGCACAAGAATTGTCAGGGCTTCAGAGAAGCATGATCGCCGGGTGCCAGGCAAGTAGAATGAAGACATGAACGCACCCATCGGCATCATCGGCGGCAGTGGCCTCTACCGGATGGAGGGCCTCATCCTCGACCGGGCGGTGGCGGTGGAGACCCCCTTCGGGACGCCTTCGGGCCCCGTGCAGGTGGGCACGCTGGAAGGCGCGCCGGTGGCCTTTCTGGCTCGCCACGGCGAGGGGCATCGCTTCACGCCCAGCGAGGTGAACTACCGGGCGAATACCTGGGCGCTGAAATCCCTGGGGGTGGAGCGGCTCCTTTCCGTCTCCGCCGTGGGCAGCCTCCAGGCCCGGCACAGGCCGGGCGAGCTGCGCCTGGTGAGCCAGTTCATTGACAAGACCCGCCACCGGAAGGATTCCTTTTTCGGGGAGGGACTGGTGGCCCATGTGAGCTTCGCGGAGCCCACCTGCCCCCACCTGGCTGGGGCGCTGCTCGCCTCAGGCCAGGAACTGCGGCTGCCCCTGGCGGGCGGCGCCACCTATGTGTGCATGGAGGGCCCCGCCTTCTCCACCCGCGCCGAGAGCCGCCTGCACCAGAGCTGGGGCGCGGATCTCATCGGCATGACCCAGGTGACGGAGGCGCGCCTC
The DNA here is from genome assembly GCA_037446845.1 of Geothrix sp. GTDB lineage: Bacteria > Acidobacteriota > Holophagae > Holophagales > Holophagaceae > Geothrix. The sequence goes on from JBBIHT010000042.1 coordinate 8,509, forward strand.
GCCCGGGAAGCGGAACTCTGCTACGGCTGCATCGCCCTGGTGACGGACTACGATGCCTGGCGCGAGGAGGAGGAAGGCGTGGACGCCACCTCCGTGCTGGAGGTGATGCACGCCAATGTGGACAAGGCCCAGGCGCTCCTGCGGAGGGTGGTGCCTGGGCTGTCAGGCCAGGCCCGGGCCTGCGCCTGCGGCGAGGCCCTGAAGGCCGCTCTGTTCACGGCGCCGGAGCTTGTACCGCCCGAGGCCCGCCAGCGGCTGGATCTCCTGGTGGCCCGCTACGGGTATGGGGAGATCCGCTGATGGGCTTGGCCCAGCCCAGCCCCAAGCTCCAGGCCCTGCTGAAGGATTTTCAGCAGATCGCCAGCATGTCGGGCTATCTCAACCATTCCTTTGATCCGCCCCAGCTGCGGTTGTTCTTCACGCTCTATGGGCGGGTGATGCTGGCCTCGCCAGAGCAGGCCCTGGAGTTGTCTCCCAGGCTGCAGGCCTGGTGCGCTGCGGTCTCCGAGCGACTGCGGGAGGGCAGCTCTGGCACCATCATGCAGCCCCAGGTGCAGATCAGCGCCCCCCAGGCCATGCCCGACGGTCGCGACTATGTGGTGGCCACCCTCACCTTCAATACCAAGGTCACCGAAACCTCGTACCTGCGCATCCGCACCGCCATCCTCGCCGCCTATCAGGAGGCCGTGAAGATGCGGGAGGCGGGGATGAGTGCCCTGGCTGCACCGCCGGAGCTGGAGGCGGAAGGGCCGGGCTGCCCATGATCCTTCGCGGCGCTATGTTTCTGCTCCTGGCCGGTGCTGGAGGCGCCGCGGCCGGCCCAGCCTCCCCGCGGCTTTCCTTCGAATCGTCCCCCGTCCCCGGCGGGGTGACCCTGGTTGGCCTCGGACGGAGTGCCGCCGAGCCGAAGGTGACTTACCACGGAGAACGGGTGCTCACAAGGCGGGGCCCCGCGGGCTGGCAGGCGGTGGTGGGCATTCCGCTGAGCGCGAAGCCCGGACGGGATGAGCTGGAGGCGAATGGACATCCCCTGTCCTTTGTCATCAAGCCCAAGCGCTATGCCGAGCAGCGCGTCCGCCTGGAGGATCAGCGGCAGGTGACGCCTGCGCCGGAGGACCTCGCCCGCATCAGCCGGGAGCAGCTGCTCATGGCGCCCGCCTGGAAGGCCTGGCCCCAGGGCATCATCCCTTCGCTGACCTTCACCCAGCCCACGGCGGGCGCCCTCAGCGGCTCCTTCGGGCTGCGCAGGATCTTCAACGGTGAACCGCGGGCCCCCCATTCAGGCCTGGATATCAAGGCCCCGGCCGGACAGGCCGTGAAGGCCCCGGCGGCGGGCGTAGTGGTGCTGACGGGGGAGTTCTTCTTCAGTGGCAAGGCCGTGTTCCTGGCCCATGGAATGGGCGTCGTGAGCCTCTTCGCCCATCTGTCGAACCTCCGCGTAAAGGAGGGCCAGTGGCTGGAGGCAGGGGAGCTGCTGGGGGAAGTGGGCTCCACGGGACGCGCCACGGGCCCCCACCTGCACTGGTCCCTCAGCCTCAACAACGCCAGGGTGGATCCCCGGCTTTTTCTGGCGGGGCGGATCGCCCGCGGAAGCGCCCGCTGACCATCCGTCGCAAGGGCAGCACCCCGGAGGCCCTCCCGCCGGAAGGCGCAGCCTGGCATCCCCGGGGTGAAGGTCCGGCCAGACTCCCTGAAGGGCCTCGGCCGAAGGCATCCTACCGAGCGGCGAAGCCCCCCCGTTCCAGTGTCAGGGTGATGGCTCCGGCGTGGTGGCTGGTCCAGCACCCCAGATGCCATTGTTGCAGGAGGGCCCTGGCCTGGACGGCCCCC
>JBBIHT010000043.1:0-10218 GCA_037446845.1 Geothrix sp.
CGAGGTGGCGTTCTCATGGGATGCTAGCATCTTCCTTCCCCATGGATCCCTTGATGCCCCGCGTCGCACTGTTCCACCCCGCTTTTGATGTGCCTGGTGGGGCAGAGTATCTCTGCCTGGCCGAGGCCCTCTTCCTGCGGAGCGTGGGCGAGGATGTCCGCCTAGTGACCCTGGCCTATGATCCCGACGCATGGGCCGGTCCGATGGATGGGATTCCCATCCGGGTGGCTTTGAAACGCCACTGGAGCGACCTGCTGTTCGGCCTGACCCGCATGGGCAAGCTTAGAGTACGGGGGCGGCGGGCCTCAGCTCTGTTCCGGGATTGTGATGTGGTCCTGGCCCACAACCACCCCTGCAACGCCATGCTGGGTGCCTCGGGCCTGGCGGGCCGTTCGGTATGGCAGTGCAACGAGCCGCCCCGGGGATTGCATGTGAGGGAAGCGAATCCGGTCCTGACGGCCAGGGCGGAATCCCTGGAGGGCGAGCCCGAGGACGATGCCTCCCGCCTATGGGTGCAGCGACTGAAAGAACACGATGCGCAGATGCTGCGCAACCGGTCCAAGGCCACTCGCGTGCGGTTCGACCTGGAGCAGTCCCGCAGGCTGGACCACATCTTCGCCATCAGCGCGTTCTCCCGGGACAACGCCCGGCGCATCTATGGCCGGTGCGGCGAAGAGGTGGTGTACCCCATGGTGCGCTTTCCCGAGGGAGGCCGGACCCGGGCCGGTCTGGATCGTTCAGGGCTGCAAGTGCTGGTGCACAGCCGCCAGGAAACCTTGAAGAACATTGACACGGTGATTCGCGGGTTCGCCCGGTTCCGGGCCGGGCAGGCCGGTGCCCACCTGCACCTCGTGGGCGACGGGCCCGCGCGAGGCCGCCTGGAAACCTTGGCCGCAGACCTGTTGCCCAAGGGTGGCTACACCTTCCACGGTTTTCTTTCCAGGGAAGCCCTGAGCCAGGTCTATGCGGCCTGTGATGTGCTGGCCCTCTTGACCCTGGACGAACCGTTCGGCCTGGTGTTCCCGGAAGCCGCAGCGCGTGGCCTGCTGCTCATCGGGCCTGATCACGGGGGCCCCCAGGAAATCCTGGATGGGGGGCGCCTGGGGTGGTGCGTGGATCCCTTCTCCCCCGAAGCCCTGGAGGAGGCCCTTGGCTCGGCCTGGGCCATGCCTGATGCAGGGGTGGAACGGCGCCGTGCCGAGGTTGACCGGGCCTGCCGGGACCGTTTCTCCGAAGCGGTGGTCGGGCCGCAACTTCGTCGCGTCCTGTTCGAAGGGCACGACTGAGGAAACGGCAGGGGGCACAATACCTGAATGCTCTTCGCCTCCCCCTCGTCCTTCGGCCGCGCCTTCCGCATTCTGTCCTTCGGTGAAAGCCATGGGCCAGCGGTGGGGGTGGTGCTGGATGGGGTGAAGCCTGGCCTGCCCTTTGACCTTGAAGTCATCCAGAGGGAACTGGATCGCCGCCGCCCCGGCCAGTCGGAGCTGGTGACGCCCCGCAACGAGGCGGATCGGGTGCAGGTGCTGAGCGGCGTGCATGAAGGGAAAACTACCGGGCATCCCATCGCGCTGGTGGTGTTCAACGAGCAGCAGCGGAGCGGCGACTACGCCGCCATCGAAGACTTGTTCAGGCCCGGCCACGCGGATCTGACCTACGACCGGAAATACGGCATCCGGGATCCCCGCGGAGGCGGGCGCAGCAGCGGCCGGGAGACGCTGGCGCGGGTGGCGGCCGGGGCCTGGGCCAAACAGCAACTGGCGGCCCTGGGTGTCACCGTGCGGGGGTTCAACCGGGAGATCGCTGGCCTTGCCGGATCCGTCGTGAACTGGGCCTTCGTGGAAACCAATCCGCTGCGGGTGGCGGACCCCGCGGCCTATCCTTCCCAGCGGGCGGCGGTGGAGAGCGCCCGGGCCGCGGGGGACAGCGTAGGGGGCGTGTGCGAGGTGTGGATAGAGGGGTTGCCAGCGGGCCTGGGCGACCCCGCCTTCGCCAAACTGGATGCGCTCCTGGCCTACGGGTGCATGTCCATTGGTGCCGTGAAGGGCGTAGAACTCGGCGCGGGCTTCGAGGGCTCCCGGCGAAGGGGGAGCGAGAACAACGATCCCCTGGGCCCCGATGGCCCGCTGAAAAACGATGCGGGCGGCACCCTGGGCGGCATCAGCAGCGGGGCCCCGGTGGTGGTCCGGCTGGCCGTCAAACCGACCAGCTCCATTGCCAAGGCACAGCAGACCATAAGTCGGGATGGCCGGTCTGCCGAAATCTCCACCAGGGGGCGCCACGATCCCTGCATCGCCCCGCGCATCGTGCCCGTGGCCGAGGCCATGTGCGCCCTGGTGCTCTACGATGCCTGGTTGAGTCAGGCGGCCCTGCGGGAGGACAGCGTTGCCGCTGTCGAGGACTGGGACTGGGTCGCCATCGAGGCGCTGCTGGGGCATTTATGACCTTGATGTGATTGTTGCCACAAGGCTGTCCGCATGACGCTCCGGTGACGAGCCCCTTGCAGTCTCTCCCGATCATTGGATCCGATATGGAACCCATCCTCATCAGCTTCCACGCTCCCTTCCACGACCTCGAGGTGGTGGGCCAGTTCGTGGTGCGCGAAGGCCTTCCGGCGCGCCTGCGCGAATGGCAGAAACAGTCCGGGTGCCGGGAGCTGGTCTATCTCGCCACCTGCCAGCGCGTGCTCTGGATGCTCTGGGGAGGGGATCCAGGGGCCATCAACCCCGGGCCGGGGGCGCGGCGCTATGAAGGCGAGGCGGCCTGGGTGCATCTGCTGGCCATGACCGCCGGGCTCGAATCGGCCAATCTCGGGGATCGTGAGATCACGGGCCAGCTGAAGGGTGCCCTGGAGCAGGCCCGGGAGGTGGGTGTGGCGGGGCCTGAGGCCTTGGCCACCATCGAGGATCTCAATCGCGAAGGCCAGCGGCTCCGTACGCGGCTGGGACTGGCGGATGGCAATGTGAGCGTGGCCACCGTGGCCCTCAAGCACCTGGTCGAGGCCCTGCCCAAGGGCAGCACCGCCGCGCTGGTCGGCGTGGGTCCCATGACGCAGTACCTGGCCGAGCGGCTTCCTGAGCATGGCATCCGGGTGGCCATCGCCAACCGGACCCGCACCAAGGCGCACGATCTGGCTGACCCCCTGGGCCTGGAGGTGGTTGACCTGGAGAACCTCCGGCACGATCCCCAAGGCTACGACGCCATCGTATCGGCCACCGCCGCTCCCGAACCCCTCTTCACCCTGGAAGCCTGGCGATGCCTCAAGCGGCCCCAGCTCCGCATCCTGGACTTGGCCCTGCCACCGGACTCGGAGCCTGGCCTGGAACAGTTGCCCTGGGTACATCGCGTGGATTTGCCCGCCTTCCTGGCCCAGACGGCCACCGCCCGGGCCCAGCGGGCCGAGGCGGCCCAGAAGGCGGAACCCTATCTGGTGGGCGCGGCGCGACGCATGCGGCAACGGGCCCTCACCCGGGCCCAGAAGCGGCATCTGGCCAGTGCCCAGCAGCGCCTGGATGAGGCCTGGGGCTCACTCGAGCAGGAAGTGGTGACCCTGGAGGATTCCATGGACACTCTGGACGAGGCCCAGCGGGAGGCACTCAAGGCGATCCTGTCCCGTGGGCGAACGCTCGCCTTCCGGGCCCTGGTGCAAACCCAGCCCAAGCCCACAACCGAGCCCAATGATGGAGAGGCGGTCCAGCCATGAAACAGGTCACTGTGGCGACCCGAGGATCAGCCCTGGCCGTGGGCCAGGCCGAGCCCCTGGTCCGCTTTCTCGAAGCCAGAGGCTATGAAGTGTCCTGGCGCAAATTCTCCACCTCCGGCGACCAGTGGCTGCAGGGCCCACTGGACAAGCAGGTGGGCGGCGGCTTCTTCACCAAGGAACTGGAAGACGCCATGGCCGCGGGTGCCGCCGACCTGCTGATCCACAGCCTCAAGGATGTCTCCCTGGAACGGCCCGCAGGCATCGTGACCGCCTGCATCCCCAAGCGGGAGGATCCCTCGGATTGGCTGATCCTGCGCCCCGATGCTCCCGAGGATCTGGTCATCGGCACCAGCGCCGTGCGCCGGGAGCGGGTGCTGCGCCAGCTGTTTCCCGAGGCCCGGTTCACCTGGATCCGCGGCAATGTCCAGACTCGCCTTGGCCGCGTGCGGGACGGTGTGCTCAGGGATGAACCGATTCACGCCACCCTGCTGGCTGCCGCCGGGCTCAAGCGTCTCGGGCTGGAGCTGTCAGGCCTCACCGTGCGCCCCCTGACGCCCGAGGAACTGCCTTCCGCGCCGGGGCAGGGTGCCCTGCTGGCGGAGGCCCGGGCGGATCGCCCCGACCTGGTGGAAGTGCTGTCGGAGGTTCACGATCCCATGACCGCTCGCTGCGTCACCCTTGAGCGCAAGGTGCTGGCGGGTATCGGTGGCGGGTGCCAGCAGCCCCTGGGCGCCCTGGCCCGACCTCAGCAGGACGGCACCCTGCACCTGCAGGCGGCCTACGCGCCCGGCAGCGGGCTTCTGCGTGCCGAAGCCCGGGGACTGGATGACGCCGAACTGCTCCGCCTTGTGCTGAAGGGCATCGGCCTTTCATGAAACCCGCGGCTGACCGTCCCCGGCTCGCCCTGGCGCGACCTGCCCAGCACCCGCTGGCAGACACCGTGCGCAAGGCCGGTTGGACTCCGGTGCCCTATGCCTTCACTGCGCTGAAAGTCTCCAGCGGGCCCCCGCCCATCCCCTTCGAGAAGGCCGAAGGCGTGCTGCTGCTGAGCCCCTCGGGAGCGCGGGTCGCCACTCGCTGGATTCCGGCAGGGACCACCTGCCTGGTGCAGGGCGCAGGAACCGCCGAGGCCTTGGGGCGCGAGGACCTGGCCATCCAACTGCCAGCGGAAGCCCATGCGGAGTCGTTGTGGGCGCTGCTCCAGAGCTCGTTCCCGAAGGGCGGGGCCTTCATCCTGGCCCGCGGCGAGCGAAGCCGCGAGTATCTGGAGATGGCAGCCCGGGGCACCACCTGGCGCCTGTATCCCTGGATCACCCATCGCGAATCCGCCCGGGAACCCTTTCCTCCGCTCCCGGCGGTGGCCGGCGTGCTGGCCCTGAGCCCACTCCAGGCGGAAATCCTGGCGCCCCTCGCCACCGAGGTGCTGCGCTTTGCCTGGGGAGAAAGCACCCGGGTGGCCTTCGAGCGTTGCGGCGCACCCGCCCATGCCCATTGTGAACCCAAGCCAGGCCTGCTCTGGGCCATGCTCGCCCAGCACCTGAACAAGGAGGAGTCCCCATGCTGAACCGCTCCCGTCGCCTGCGCACCAGCGCCGCCATGCGCAACCTGGTGGCTGAAACCGAACTGCGTCCCCAGCATCTCATCCAGCCCCATTTCGTCCAGCCCCAGCCAGGAATCAGCGAGATCGGGAGCCTGCCGGGCATCAATCGCGCGGGCATCGCGGAGACGGTCAGCCAGGTGGAGCAGGATCTCAAAAAGGGCCTGCGGAGCGTCATGCTCTTCGGCGTGCCGGAGGCCGACGCCAAAAGCCCCGATGCGGCCTACTGCTGTGATCACGAGGGCGTCATCCCCCAGGCGGTCAAGGCCCTCAAGCAGGCCTTCGGCGCAGACCTCATCGTCATGACGGATGTGTGCCTGTGCGGCTACACCAGCCACGGCCACTGTGGACTGGTGGACGAGGCAGGGGTCATCCAGAACGATCAGACGCTGCCCATCCTGGCGGAGATGGCCCTGAGCCATGCGGAGGCCGGTGCCGATGTGGCGGCGCCCAGCGACATGATGGATGGCCGCGTGGCGGCCATTCGCGCCCTCCTCGACCAGCACGGGTTCACCCAGACCAGCATCCTCAGCTACGCCATCAAGCATGCGGGTGCCTACTACGGCCCCTTCCGCGACGCCGCCGACAGCAGCCCGAAATTCGGCGATCGCAAGACCTACCAGATGGATCCCCGCAACGCCCGCGAGGGTCTGCGCGACGCGCTTCTCGATATCGAGGAAGGCGCCGACATCCTCATGGTCAAGCCCGCCTTGCCCAACCTCGATCTCATCTGGCGCCTGCGCCAGGCCAGTCTCGCCCCCATCTGTGCCTACCATGTCTCCAGCGAATTCAGCAGTGTGAAGGCCGCGGACCGCCTGGGATGGCTGGATGGCGACCAGCTCATGCTCCAGCACCTCATCGCCATTCGCCGGGCCGGTGCCGACATGATCGTGTCATACGCGGGGCGCGAGGCCGTGCAGAAGGGGTGGATCTCCTGAGGAGGAGCCACCGGTGCGAAGGCTCACCGAAGCCTGCTGCCTGCCCTCCCCTCCCGGCGCTGCGGCTAAGACACAGATGTTCGGCCCGCCAGGAACCGCAAGCTTGATCACCGATTTTTCGAGGAACCCATGAGCAACGACACCCTATTCACTGAGGCCCTCACCCATTTTCCGGGTGGTGTTTCCAGCCCCGTGCGGGCCTTCCGGGCGGTGGGCGGGACGCCGAAATTCTTCCGGAAGGCTTCCGGCGCCTGGTTCGAGGACGAGGATGGACGGCGCTTCCTCGATCTGTGCATGTCCTGGGGACCACTGATCCTGGGTCACGCCCACGCCGACATTCTGGCCGCGGTCACCGAATCCATGCAGGAGGGCCTCACCTTCGGCGCCCCCAGTCGCCGGGAACTGGAGTTGGCCCGGCGGATCAAGGAGATGGTGCCCTTTGTCGAGAGGATGCGCTTCGTGTCCTCGGGCACTGAGGCTGTGATGTCTGCCCTGCGGGTCGCCCGAGGCTTCACGGGTCGCGATCGCATCCTGAAATTCGATGGCTGCTACCACGGCCACAGCGATGCCATGCTGGTGAAGGCGGGCTCGGGCCTGGTCACCTTCGGCACCCCCACCAGTGCGGGGGTGCCCAAAGGCTTCGCGGAACTGACCACCGTCATTTCCCTGGACGACCTGGAAGCCCTAGAACGCACCTTCAAGGAAATCGGCAACCAGCTCGCTACGGCCATCATCGAGCCCATACCCGCCAACAACGGCCTCCTGCTGCAGCGGCCCGAATTCCTCAAGCGCCTCCGCGAACTCTGCACCCAGCACGGCGTGGTGCTGATCTTCGACGAAGTGATCAGCGGTTTCCGCGTGGCCCCCGGTGGCGCGGCCGAGCGGTTCGGCATCACGCCCGACCTCGCCACCTACGGCAAGATCATCGGTGGTGGCATGCCTGTGGGCCTCTACGGCGGACGCAAGGACATCATGGCCGTGGTCGCCCCCGATGGCCCGGTGTACCAGGCGGGAACGCTCTCGGGCAATCCGGTGGCCATGGCGGCCGGTCTGGCTACCCTGACCCACCTTACTCCGGCCTTCTACGCCACCCTGGAGGCCAGCGCCCAGGACTGGGCCAAGGCCTTCGAGACCCTTCCAGGCCTCCACTGCCCTCGTTTCGGCAGTCTCCTGTGGCCTCTCTTCCAGGATGGCGTTCGCCGCAGCGATGGTGTGAAAGGCGAAGCCATCTCCAGCTTCAACCACTTGCACCGCGCCCTCCTGGCCCAGGGCGTCTACCTGCCCCCCAGCGGGTACGAGGTCGCCTTCCTCAGCGCCGCCCATGGTGAGCCTGAACTGGCCCACTTCAAGCAGGCCATCGCCGCCGTCGCCCCGGATTTCGCCTGAGTTCTGCCCGACCCCGACCCCACCTTCTTCTCAATGCGCCCCTTGCGGTGAATGCTCTTTCCGGTGATCCGATGACCCAGCCTCTTCTTCGCGTGCTCAACGGCGAGACGCCCGACAAAACGCCGGTATGGTTCATGCGCCAGGCCGGGCGCTTCCTGCCGGAATACCGGGCTCTGCGCGCCAAGGTTTCCTTTGAGCAGTTGCTCTACGATGCCGACCTCGCCGCCGAAGTGACCCTCATGCCCATCCGGCATTTCCCCCAGATTGATGGCGCCATCATCTTCAGCGACATCCTGGTGATCCTGCAGGCGCTGGGGTGCGAGGTCACCATTCCAGAGGGCGGACCCCGCATCGGGAAGACCCTGGACCAGATCAACCTGGACCGCCCCCTCGACGAGTCTGTGTTCGAATCGGTTCAGGCAGCCATTCGCCAGGTGAAGGCCGCCCTGCCTTCCCAGGTCACCATGCTGGGCTTTGCCGGCGCGCCATGGACGCTCCTGGCCTACGGGATTGAAGGGAAAGGGAGCAAGAACTGGTCGAAGGCCAAGGCCTTCCTCCACCAGGAGCCCCTCCTGGCCCGCAAGTGGCTGGACAAGCTGGCGGACGCGGCCGCGCGCCTCCTCAACCTGCACATCGAGGCCGGGGCCCAGGGCGTTCAGCTCTTCGATACCTGGGCGGGGGAGCTGGATGCGGCCGATTATGCGGAGTTTTCCTTGCCTTCAGTACGGCGCACCCTGTCCCAGGTGACCTCGGCGCCCACCCTGTTCTTTGCCCGGACAGGATACCTGCCCGATGCCCTCAAAGATTTGCCCTGCAAGGGACTGGCGGTGCCTTGGCAGGTACCGATTTCGGAGGCTCGCCGCCGCTTCCCGAACATGGTGATCCAGGGCAATCTGGATCCCATGGCCCTGCTGGCGGGGCCCGCCACCGCCCGAAGGAAGACCCGGGCCATCCTGGATGCCATGAAGGGCCATCCCCACATCTTCAACCTGGGGCATGGTCTCGTTCCCGAGACCGATCCCGCGGTGGTGGCTGCTGTGCTTGACGAGGTGAAGGCATGAACACGCTTGCCGATCTGATCCGCCGATATGATCGCCCTGGGCCCCGGTACACCGGCTATCCGATGCCGCCGGTGTGGTCCGACAACTTCCCCGAGCCTGAAGTCCTATCGGCCCTGGATCGCGCCAATGACCGCTCCGATGAAGCCCTGTCGTTGTACCTCCACATCCCGTTCTGTCCGCGGCGCTGCGCCTACTGCGGCTGCAATGTGGTGGTTAGCCCCCAGTACGACCCTGTGGATGCCTACCTGGAAACCGTGGCGCTGGAACTGGATCTCGCTTGCGGCCACCTCAAGGACCGCCGGAAGGCCCTTCAGTTGCACTGGGGTGGAGGCACCCCCACCTACCTCAGCGTGCCTGACCTCAAGCGCGCCTTTCAGCTTTTCAAGAACCGCTTCGAGTTCTTGCCCCAGGCGGAAATCTCCGTGGAGGTGGATCCCACCTTCCTCAAGCCGGATCAACTTCCGGCCCTGCGGGACCTGGGTTTCAACCGCGTGTCCTTCGGGGTGCAGGATCTGGACGAGCAGGTGCAGGCCCTCATCACCCGTGGCCAGACCTGGGAACAGACGCTCACAGCCATGCGACAGTGCCGGGAGCTGGCCTTTGAAGGCGTGAACCTGGACCTGGTCTATGGTTTGCCGGGCCAGACGGTGGATACCTTCCGCCGCACCCTGGAATCCACCCTGGAACTTTCGCCGAGCCGCATGGCCATCTATGGCTTTGCCTACCTGCCCAGCATCATGCCCTTCCAGCGCAGCATTCCAGCGGAAACCCTGCCCACTCCCGAAGTGCGGCTGGAGCTGCTGCTCCTGGCTTCCGAGATCCTCGAGAAGGCGGGCTATGTGGCCGTGGGCATGGACCATTTCGCCCATCCCGAGGACCCCCTGGCCAAGGCCGTGACAGAAGGACACCTGATCCGCAATTTCATGGGCTACGCCATTTCGGCGGGAACAGACCTGCTGGGTTTCGGCCCCAGCGCCATCTCCAATGTGGCTGGCGTCTATGCCCAGAACGACAAGATCCTGGCCGCCTGGGAGCGCAGTGTTCGCGGTGGCCACCTTGCGGTTCACAAGGGGCATCGGTTGTCCGAGGATGACGAACTGCGCCGCTGGGTGATCCACCACCTCATGGGACATTTCGAACTGCGCTGGGCGGATCTCAAGGCTCGTTTCGGGGTGGATGGGCCGGTGCTCTTTGCCGATGCCGTGGCCCAGCTGCAGGCGGAGGTGCCTCAGGGCACCGTGGAGCTGCGTCCCGAGGGGATCTTCATTACCCAGCTCGGGAGGCGCTTCGTGCGCAACCTCGTGCAACCCTTTGATGCCTATTTGGCAAAATTGGCCGCCAAGACGCCTTTTTCCAGGACTGTCTGAGCGCCGCACTTGCATAGCTGACCCAAGGGCCTACATTGGGGAAGTGGAGACCCGCCCGCTGGGGCCGGCTCCGTGGCCCGGCCCGAGGCGCGATGCCCCTCCGGTGGTCTCCGCGAACCTGCCTGGTTCGCCAGGCGATGTCGCGGAGGATTCCATGTCGAGGCTGTCG
>JBBIHT010000044.1:0-10194 GCA_037446845.1 Geothrix sp.
CCGGAAGGACACCAATGAAGACGATGCCCTCCTGGTGGAACGGCATGTGCAGCAGCAGGGCCTGGCCGTGGAATGGACGGTCGTCCAGACCATGGGCGCCTTCCGGCAGGCACTGGTTTCAGCCGCCCCGGACCTGGTGCTCCTGGACTACCACCTGGACGGCTTCGATGGTGCCGATGGGCTGGCGGAAATCCGGGCCTCCGGCCTGGACCTGCCGGCCCTGGTGGTTACGGGCACCCTGGGGGAAGAAACGGCGGCAGAGATCATGCGCCTGGGCGCCGCCGACCTGATCCTGAAGACGCATCTGGTGCGCCTGGTACCCGCCATGAAGCGGGAGGTGGAGGCCGCGCAGATCCGCCGCCGCCAACGGGCCCAGGAGGTGGACAACCGTCTGCTCAATCAGGCCATGGCCCAGACCCCGGACGCCATCCTGATCACGGATCTGGAAGGAGTCATCCTGTACGCGAACCCCGCCCTGCTGACCCTCTCGGGCTACAGCATGGAGGAAGTGGTGGGCCAGAATCCCCGCCTCTTCAAGAGCGGGCGCCACGATCAGGCCTTTTATGAATCCATGTGGAGCACCCTGAGGGGGGGCGCCACCTGGCGCGGCCAGCTGTTCAACCGCCGCAAGGATGGCTCCCTTTGGGAGCAGCAGACGACCATCAGCCCGGTGTACAACGACCAGGGCCACCTGCAGCACTACCTGGCCACCGGCCGGGACATCACCCACGAAACGGAACTGGAAAACCGCGTGGCCCAGGCCCAGCGCCTCGAAACCATCGGCGTGCTCACCAGCGGCATCGCCCACGACTTCAACAACATCCTCATGCCCGTGCTGGGGCACGCGGAACTGGGGCTCCAGCGGCCGCCGGGCGATCCCGCCCTGCACCACGATCTGGAGGTGATCCAGCGGTCCGCCCAGCGGGCGGCGGAACTGGTGAAGCAGGTGCTGGCCTTCGCCCGGAAGAGCCCCACCGAACCGGTGAGCCTGGACCTGCAGAACCTGCTCCAGGATTCCCTGCGCCTCCTGCGCGCCAGCCTGCCCACCACCGTTGCCATCGAAGAGGACCTGCAGGCGGCTCACCTCCGGGTGGTGGCCGATCCCACCCAGCTGCACCAGGTGATCCTCAACCTTTGCACCAACGCCGGCCAGGCCATGCGGGGGAGGGTAGGCCGCCTGCGCGTGGGCCTGCGGCGGGAGGACCTTCCAGAGACCCCCTGCGCCCAGCATGTGATGCTGCCTGCGGGCCCCTACCTGGTGCTGGAGGTGGGCGACACGGGCCGGGGCATCCAGCCCGACCATCTGGAATCCATCTTCCTGCCCTTTTTCACCACCAAGGGACCTGGCGAAGGCACCGGCCTGGGCCTGTCCATCACCAGCGGCATCGTGCACGGCCTCGGCGGCGGCATCCAGGTGCAGAGCACACCCGGAGTGGGCACCACCTTCAAGATCCACCTGCCCCTGGGGACGGACCCGGCCGAGAACGCCCCGCCCGCCCAGGAAGGCCCCCTGCCCCAGGGCCGGGAACGCATCCTGCTCGTGGATGACGAGGCATCCCTGCTGGAAGTCCTGGGCGCCGGGCTGCAGCAGTTGGGCTACAGCACCCTCACCTTCCAGAGCCCCACCCAGGCCCTGGAGGTGCTTCGGGCCGTGCCCTTCGTGGCTGACCTGCTGGTGACCGACTACACCATGCCGGGCCTCACGGGCTTCGACCTGGCCACCGAAGCCCTCAAGCTGCGGCCCGACCTCAAAGTGGTGGTCATGTCCGGCTACTCGGACCAGGCCACCGAGGCCCAGGCCCTGGCGCTGGGGTGTTCGGCGTTCCTTGCCAAGCCGCTCGGGGCGAAGCCTCTGGCGCGCGCCATCCGGGCCCTGCTGGACGCGGGGGCGGCCCCCTGAGGGCGCTTCCTCGGCCACTGTTCCTACGGAGCCCTTCATGATCCCGAGCGCCAGCACCACCTTGACAATCCTTGCCCCCCTGGGAGCAGGCCTGGGCGCAGGCATCGCCCTCGGCTGGAGGCTGGGCCGACACCGGCGGACGGGGCCTGGTGGCAGGGATTGCCAGGAACGGCTGGCCTCCGAGGCGCGGGCCCGGGCGGCCAGCGAACAGGCCAATGCCGAATTGCAGGAGGCCCTCGAGCAGCTGGAAAAGGCCGCGGGCACCGACCGCCTGACCGGTGCCTGGAACCGCCGCCGTTTCGAGGACGGCGCGGCCCAGCTCATGGCCCTGGCGAGCCGTCGCGGCGATGCCCTCTGCCTGATCTTTTTCGATCTGGATCATTTCAAGCAGGTGAACGATGCCTTCGGGCATGAAGCCGGCGATGCGGTCCTGGCCCAGGTGGCGGCCACGGTCGCCTCGCAGCTGCGGGCTTCCGATGCCCTCGCCCGCTGGGGCGGGGAGGAGTTCGCGGTGCTCTGCCCCGCCACGGTGCTTTCCGGCGCCACCATCCTGGCCGAGAAGATCCGCCAGGCGGTGGAGGCGAGGCCCGTGCCCGGCGTGGGCCTGGTGACCCTGAGCCTGGGTGTGGCCCAGCAACTGGCCGAGGAAACCCTCGAGGCGTTCCTGGGCCGGGCCGATGCGGCCATGTACCGCGCCAAGGAGCGGGGCCGCAACCGCACCGAAGCCTCCCTGGATACCGCCAGGACCACGGAACCCGGGCCCCAGTCCATCTTCGAGCTGGTCTGGGACTGCGCCCTGGAGAGCGGCCAGCCCCAGATTGACCTTCAGCACCGCCAGCTCTACGGCCTGTCCAACAACCTGCTGAGCGCCATCACCAGTGGCCACTATCCCGCAGAGGCCAAGCTCCAGATGCAATTGCTGGTGGCCCATGTGGCCCAGCATTTCCATGATGAGGAAGCCGTGCTGGCCAGGGCGGGCTATCCCGGGCTGGCCGCCCACGCCGCCGAACACGCCCGCCTGATCGCCCAGGCCAAGGCCCTGCAGCAGGGCATGGGAGGCGAAAGCACGGATCTCCCCGCGGTGCTCTCGTTCCTGGCCCTGGACCTGGTGAAAGGCCATCTGCTGGACTGGGACCGGCGGTTTTTCAAGTTCCTGGCGCAGCAGGCACCCTCGGCCTGACCCAGGCCCCCGCTAGACTGGAGCCATGCCCGAGCGACTGATCCTGCTGACGAACGATGACGGCCTGTGGGCACCGGGGCTGGCCCTGCTGGCCCGGGCTGCGGCCCCCTTCGGCCGCGTGGTGGTGGTGGCGCCGGACCGCAACCGCTCGGCCATCTCCAGCGCCCTCAGCCTGCACAACATTTTGCGCCTGCACGAGACCGGCCCGGATCGCTACGCCTGTGATGGCACCCCCGTGGACTGCGTGCTGCTGGGCGTCTGCGAGGTGCTGGAGCGCCAGCCCGATTGGGTGCTCTCCGGCGTCAACTTCGGCTTCAACCTCGGCGAGGATGTGTTCTACTCGGGCACCGTCGGCGCCGCCTTCGAGGGCCGCCTCCAGGGCGCCCGCGCCGCGGCCTTTTCCATCCATCCAGAGGGATCGGTGGAGGGCATCGAGCCCATGCTCACCCGCTTCCTCCAGCGCTGGGAGGCCATGGATCTGCCGGAGAACCGCATCTGGAATGTGAACTTCCCCAAGGGCGAACCCCGAGGGTTCCGCCTCACCGGCCAGGACACTCGCGACTACCACGATCTGGTGGAACGGCGCCTGGATCCCCGCGGCAAGCCCTACTACTGGATCGGCGGCGACGCGGGCCCCACTTACGCCCGCGCCGCGGGGAGCGACGCGGAGGCCGTGTTCGACGGGTTCACCAGCGTGACGCCCCTGCGCCTGGACCTGGGCTGCCCGGAATCCCTGGCGCGCCAGGGGGACTTCGACGCGGCATTCAACGGCTGAGACTGGACGGCGGCGCGCAATCATGCGATGCTCGCTTCCCCCTTCACTGTCCCTTTGCAGGTTCCCATGCCTACCCTCGCCCCCCTTGCCTCCTTTGTTCGCGATGTGCCCGACTTCCCCAAGGCCGGGATCCTCTTCCGCGATATCACGCCCCTGCTGGCGGATGCCGAGGCCTTCGCCGAGGCGGTGGCCGCCATGGCCGAGCCGGTGCTCACCCTGCAGCCCACCCATGTGCTGGGTCTGGAGTCCCGTGGCTTCATCTTCGGCAGCGCCCTCGCCCAGAAACTGGGCATCGGCTTCGTGCCCGCCCGCAAGCCCGGCAAGCTGCCTCTGGCCACCCACTCCGAGAACTACGGCCTGGAGTACGGCACCGACGCCCTGGAGATCCACCAGGATGCCTTCAGGGCCGGCGACCGGGTGCTCATCGTGGACGATGTCATGGCCACTGGCGGCACCGCCGCCGCCGCCCAGCGCCTGGTCCAGCGCACCGGCGCCCAGGCCGTGGCCCTCACCGTCTTCATCGAGCTCTCGTCCCTGCCCGGCCGCGAGAAGGTTGAGGGGCTCCCCGTCTTCAGCGTCCTGCGCTACTGAGGACCACCTACCGAGACGAGGGTGTCGCCCCTGTTCAAGCTCGTCCTCATTGCCTGGCTGGTGCTGGGCCCCGTGGGCCTGTGGCTGAGAAGGCGAAGGAGGGCCTAGGCGCTCCGGGTTCCCCCGCTGCCCGGCGCTTCCTTGGGCAGCACCAGGCAGAAGCGACTGCCAGGTTCCAGGGGTTCGTAGCGGGCATCGCCGCCGTGATCCTGGGCGATGCGGCGCACGATGGCGAGGCCCAGGCCGGTGCCCTTGCGCTTGGTGGAGAAGTAGGGCTCGAAAAGGCGCTCCCGATCTGCCTCGGGCACGCCCGCCCCGCCATCCTCCACCTGGTAGCGAAACCGTGGGCCCTCGGCCGCCAGCCGCAGGCGGATCCGCCCCTGGCCGTCCACGGCGGCCACGGCGTTGTCCACGAAGTTGATGAGGGCCCGCTTGACCATGTCTCCGTCCCACAGGGCCGACACCGGGGCTTCCGGCACCGCCATTTCCCACTGGATGCCCGGGTGGTTGGGCTCGTAGAGGGCCTGGACCTGCCGCAGCAGTTCCACGGGATCGCAGGGCGCGAACTGGGGCACCGGCAGCCGCGCGAAGCGGGTGAAACTGTCCACCAGGCGGCTGAGGCTGCTCACCTCGCCCAGGATGGTCTCGGCCCCTTCCTTCACGGCTTCCGGCTCCAGCCGCCCTTCCCGCATCCGGCGCAGCAGGCGCTGGGCCGTGAGCTGGATAGGCGTCAGGGGGTTCTTCACCTCGTGGGCCATGCGCCGGGCCACCTCCTGCCAGGCGGCGCGTTTCTCCGCCTGGGCCAACAGGGACAGGTCCTCCAGCACCGCCAGCACGCCGCCGCCCTGGAGGGGCTCCAGGATGGCCCGCACCGGCCGCCCTTCGCCCTCGCCCCCCAGGCGGAACTCCTCGGTGGCGCCCGTGCCGGTTTCCCGCACCGTGGCCACGAGGGCGGGCAGTCGTCCCAGTCGCGGCAGGCGACCCAGCGCGTCCCAGCGCGCTTCGGCGGTATCCAGGTCCTGGAGGCCCAGCCAACCCCGGGCCATGGCATTGAAGGTGCGCAGTTCGCCATCGGCCCGCCAGCTCAACACGCCCACGGGGAGGGCCGCCAGGATCTGGTCCAGGTAGGCCCGCTGCTGCTCGATGCGGTTGGCCTGGGTGGTGATGGCGATGCGGTTGGTGCGCAGGTCCCGGGTCATGGCGTTGAAGGTGCGGGCCAGGAAGGCCAGCTCGTCCTCCCCCAGTTCAGGCAGCTGCACTTCCAGATCCCCGGCACCTACCCGCTGGGCGGCCTTGGCCAGAGCCCGGATGGGTTCGCTCAGGGACTTCGCCAGGGCCAGACCCGACCACACGGCGAAAAACAGGGTAAGCATGGTAAGGAAGAGGAAGGTGCTCTGGGGCAGGGTTTCCAGTGTGGCGCGGGCTGCCCTCAACTGCTGGCCTTCCCGGAAGCGCTGCTCCAGAGCCAGCACCCGGTCCAGGGTCGCCCGGGGCATGAACACGCCCACCACCCAGTCGCCATCGCCCCGGTGCACCCGCCGGAGCAGCCAGAGGCCTTCCTTCACCTCCTGCGCACCCTCGGCCCCCGGCCCCGCAAGGATGGGTGGGGGCAGGTCCGGGCCCAGGTCCAGGGACCGCATGCCGCCTTCGCCCAGGGCGGCCACCAGATCGAGGCCGGCGGCGGCCCGGATGGTGGAGGGTTCGGCGGAGGCCGAGGCCTGGAGGCGGCCAACCCCGAAATCAACCCGGGCCCAGGCGGCAGCGCGCAGATCCTCCGCCATCTTCTGGCCCTCCCGGATGACCACCTCGGTCTCGGGACTGAACCACCGTTCCACATTCTTGTTGATGAAGTTGCGGCCCACCAGGAACAGGATCAGGCTGGGCACGATGCCCACGATGAACAGGGTGAGCACCAGCCGCGTCCGCAGCCGCGCCCCCAGGATGCCGCTGCGACGCTCGAAATAGAGCTTCGCCATGCTGCGGGCCACGATGAACAGCAGCGTGCCGATGGCCAGCACATTGGCTGTGCCCACCGCGATCAGCGCCCAGCGCGTCGGCGCGTCCAGCCCCCCCATGGCGATGCGATTCCCCACCGCCTTGTAGCCCAGGATGATCATGACGATAACCACCACCAGGCCCACCGCCACATAAAGCCGTGTCAGTTCGGGGTGCCGCTTGGGCTGGGAGCTCATGATCAGCAGGCTATCCTGGATGCGCAAGGAAAGGCAGGAGGAAGCCCATGAAGCCCATCGCAGCGGGACAGTCGGAGGAGGTAAATCGCAACTTCCTGTCGGGATTCATTCCCACCAGCAGCATGCCCGTCCTTGATCCACCCCCCCCCGACGAGGCCTGGGACTGGGTGCAGGTCGAGAGGAAGGCCTATCCTCGTCTTTCCATGGAGTTCTGGACTGCCCGCCAACGGCAGGCTGCCAACCTTCACGAGATCTCGTATCGGGCCTGCTACAAGCCCCAACTGCCCCGCCACTTCATCGAGCGCCTCACCCGGCCAGGGGACCGGGTCTACGATCCCTTCAGCGGCCGGGGCACCACGGCCATCGAGGCGGCCCTGCTGGGCAGGCGGGTGGCGGCCAACGATGTCAATCCCCTGTCGCGCCTGCTGGCGGAACCGCGCCTGACTCCGCCCGATCCCTCTGCGGTGGCCGAGCGCCTGGAAGGAATCCCCCGCGCCGGTTCGGCGGACTCGCTGGATCTCTCCATGTTTTTCCAGGCGGAGACCGAGGCCGAGATCCGGGGTTTGCGGGACTGGTTCCTCACGCGCGCGGACAGCGGCGACCTGGATCCTCTCGATGCCTGGATCCGCATGGTGGCCACCAATCGGCTCACAGGCCACAGCACGGGCTTTTTTTCGGTGTACACCCTGCCGCCCAACCAGGCCATGGGCGCGGAAAAACAGCGCCAGATCAACGAAAAACGCCAGCAGGTGCCCCTCTACCGCGATACCCACCAGCTCATTCTCAAGAAGACGAGGCAGCTCCTCAGGGGCCTGGAACCGGTCCAGCGGCGCCACTTGGCCATGGCCGCCGCGGACGCGATCTTTCTCACCGGGGATGCCCGGGCCACTGAGGCCCTGCAGGACGGCTCGGTGGCCCTGACCGTCACCTCCCCGCCGTTCCTGGATGTGGTGAACTACTCTGCGGACAACTGGCTTCGAGGGTGGTTCAACGGCCTGGATGCGGCCGCCATCGGCCGTGGCATCAGCACACCTCGTACCCTGGCAGACTGGCGCAGCACCATGGGGCCAGTCTTCTCGGAATTGCACCGCATCACCCGCCCGGGCGGCTTCGTAGCCTTCGAAGTGGGCGAGATTCGCGGCGGCAGCGTGCGCCTGGATGAGGTGGTGCTGCCCCTGGGATTGCAGGCCGGGTTCAAGGCCCACGGCATCCTCGTGAACAGCCAGACCTTCACCAAGACCGCCAACATCTGGGGCGTGGACAACAACGACAAGGGCACCAACAGCAATCGCGTGGTGTTGTTCGAGCGTCCCTAGGAATCTCGCCGGTACAGGGCTGCGTCCTCGCCATCGGGGTAGTAGGATGGCCGCAGGCCGCAGGGCCTCCAGCCGCAGGCGCGGTAGAGCTGGATGGCGCCTTGGTTGGAGACGCGGACTTCCAGGAACAGATGAAGCACGCCCTGGGAGGCAAGGGCCTGTTGGCAGGCCTCCAACAACCCTCGCCCTAGGCCCTCGCCGCGGTGGGCGGGATCCACGGCGATGCGCAGCAGCTCGGCTTCTCCGGCGGCGGCGATGACGGCCCAGCGGGCGAAGGCTACTTCGGGAATCAACCACAGCGCCTCGTGTTCCGCAGGGGCTTTCCAGGGTGAACCGAAGGCCGTTCGATCCAGGCGTGTCACCCAGTCTGGCAACGGATCGGCCGCCGCCAGGCGCTGGAGGCCGGGCTCGGGGCTCACCTCGCCACGCCCCGGCGCAGGGCCTCGGGCAGGCTCGCGGCCGCGTGGGGGAAGTTCACCTCAGCGTCCGTCTCCCGCAGGTAGAAGGGCACCAGGGGCGCTTCAGGAGGCCCCTGGGCGGCCCGCCTCGCCACGGCCACCAGGCCCGCCAGCATGGCCTCGCCTTCGTCGGGCAGCGGAATGCGGCCCTCAGGCAGCACCGCCTCCAGGCGCGGCAGGAAAGCTTCCGGCGTCCACCAGGCTTCGCCCTTCAGCAGCACTGGTAGGTCCGACAGGGGATGCTTGGCCGCCAGATTCGTGGCCCCGGCTTCCCATCGCTGATGGAAGGCTTCCCCCCGCTGCCCGTCGAGCAGGATCCAGCAGGGCCCGGCCACGCCCGCACCGCGCAGGGCCTCTGCCCGGAGCGCGAAGGCCGAGAAGCCCCAGGTGGGCAGGCCCGTGGCACCCAGACCCTCGGCCGTGGCCACGCCGATGCGCAGGCTGGTGAAGCCACCCGGTCCCAGGCAGGCCGCCACGCCAGAGACATCCTTCGGTTGGGCACCCGCCTCAATCATCAGCTCGTCCAGAGTCGGAATCAGCCGCTCGCTATGGCCCCGCCCCACGCCCGCCACCACCCGTCGAGTCCAGGCCCGTTCGCCCTGGATCAGCGCCATGTGCAGGATTTCGGTGGTGGTGTCCAGGGCGAGCAGCATCGGATCAGTGTAGGTGTGGAAAACAAAAAAAGGCGGCCGCGGGCCGCCTTTCCGGTGGGATGGGCGAACCTAGCAGCTCTTGACGACTTTCCCGGCCTGGATGCAGGAGGTGCAGACGCGCAGGCGCCGGGGCACGCCGGCCACCAGGGCGCGGATGCGCTGGATGTTGGGATTCCAGCGGCGCTTGGTCACATTGTTGGAGTGGGAGACATTGTTCCCGAACTGAGGCTTCTTACCGCAGATTTCGCACTGAAGGGACATGACAACCTCACAAGCCAATGGGGAAACAGCCAGAAGAACCAGTCTAGCGAGGACACGCTGGAATGCAAGGGCAAACCCCTTGCGCAGGGCCCCGTCGCCCAGCCAGGATAGATCCTCCCTTCTGGAAATCCGTGGACCCGAAAACCTGGGCGCTCGCCTTCACCGTGCTGGACTGGCCGGAGCGCCAGAAGGCCCTGCTCTGGGCCGAGCTCCAGGAGGGCCGCCAGCCGGCCCTGCCGGCCGAGGCAGCCAAGGCCCTGGCCGACCTGGAGGCCGACCTGCCCTGCCACCAGCAGGAAGCCCGGGAACGGGGAGCTCGCCTGCTGTTGCCAGGGGATCCGGGCGTGGATGCCCTCCTGGCACCCCTGCCCTACCCCGTGGCGTTGTGGGTGCGGGGCACGCTGCCACCCGTAGGACCGTGTCTGGCCATGGTGGGCAGCCGCCAGGCCACGGTGCGAGGCAAGGCCCGGGCCCGCGCCTGGGCCAGGACCTTCACGGAAGCTGGCCTGGGGGTGATCTCCGGCCTGGCCCGGGGCATTGACCGGGCCGCCCATGAAGGGGCACTGGAGGCCGGTGGCACCTGGGGGATCATGGGCTCGGGGCTGGACCATCCCTATCCGCCCGAGCACGCGGGCTTGATGGACCGCATGGTGGCCGCCGGCGGCGGCGTCCTCACCCCTTTCCCGCCCGAGGCCCCGCCCCTGAAGTGGCACTTCCCCCGGCGGAACTGGCTGCTGGCGGCCTGGAGCCCGAGCAGCTACCGTTCGTCGAGATCAACTCCTCCTTTTACCCGGAGCGGCACGCCGACGTGAAGCTGCCGCCGACGTCGAAGCTGGCCCCGGTGATCCCCGCCGCCGAGGTGCGCGCC
>JBBIHT010000045.1:0-10135 GCA_037446845.1 Geothrix sp.
GTGTGCCGTAGTACTTCGTCAGCGAGACGAGTGCACAGATCGTCACATCACGATTGTGCGCTCAACCACGAGCAATCTCAACGAATGTGATGTAGCAGTCGTGTGATCTCGACGAACTAGCCGAGAACGTCGAGTGTTTCGCGTGCAATCTCGAGTTCTTCGTTCGTCGCGATGACCATGACGCGGGTTCGTCCAGTGCCGTCATCGATGATGCGGTCACCGGCAGCGCGATTCACGTTCGCGGCATCGTCAATGGTGAGACCGAGATGCGCGAGCGGACGAATGGTCTCTGCGCGAACGCCGTGATCGTTTTCTCCGACACCGGCCGTGAAGACGACCGCATGCACGTTCGGAACAACGCCGAAGTAAGACGCGATGTACTTACGCAGTCGATATGTGTAGACGTCCATGCCGATGCGTGCATCCGCGTCGCCGGCTTCGATCTGTGCCCACACTTCACGCATATCGCTGTTACCCGTGAGGCCAACCATGCCGCTGCGGCGATTTAGCAGTGCATCCAGCTCGGCGATGTTGAGATTCGCTTCGCGGGCCAAATGGAAGATGATGCTGGGGTCGATGTCACCCGAGCGTGTGCCCATCACGAGACCCTCAAGCGGCGTCAATCCCATTGAGGTGTCGACACTCTTGCCGTTTTGCACTGCGGTGATCGAGGCACCGTTGCCGAGATGGCAGACGATGACATTGACCTCATCGGGGGAGATGCCGAGCATCTCGGCCGTGCGCCGCGTGACGTACCGGTGGCTGGAGCCATGGAAGCCGTAGCGGCGAATGCCGTACTTCTGGCTGAGCTCGTAGGGAATGCCGTAGGTCCGGGCATGGTCCGGGATGTTGTGGTGGAAGGCCGTGTCGAAGACCGCCACATGGGGCACATCCGGGAAGGCGGCCATGGCTGTGCGAATCCCAAGGGCGTTGGCTGGGTTGTGCAGAGGGGCATACATGGCGAAGTGCTCGATGTCCCTGACCACTTCCTCAGTCACCAGCACGGAGTCGCCGTATTTGGGGCCCCCGTGAACCACCCGGTGGCCCACCGCGTGAATGGGCGTGTCCTTGAGCACGGTGCCTTGGAGTTGCTCCAGGATGGCCTCCAGGGCCTCCTTGTGGGTCGGGGCAGGCAGAAGCTCCTTGTGCTTCTCGCCCTCGATGGTGCAGGCGAGACTGGCCTCGGAGAGCCCAACGCGCTCCACCATCCCTTCCGCGACCGAGGTTTCTTTTCCCATGTCGAAAAGGTTGAACTTGAGGCTCGACGAGCCGGCATTCAGAACAAGGACAAGCACGGTATCCCCCATGACAGGCAAGTCTAGACCTGAAGCATTGTGACGGATGTCTAATTGGAGACAATAAGGTAATTTAAACGCAGGGATCAATCGCCCAGGGCGGTGGTCGAGGGGTCAACCCGGCGGCGTGAAGACGCCCTCGTCCAGCGTGGTGGGATCGGGCCAGGGGGCCCGCAGGGCCAGGTCCGCGGCTGCGGCCAGTTCCTGCTCCAGGCGCGCGCTCAGGCCGGGGGGCGGTGTCCAGCCGCGCTGGTCCAGCCAGGCTTCGAAGCGGGGCAGGGGATCCCGGCGGGCCCAGGCTTCCAGCAGGGCCGGATCCACATAGCGCTGGTCATCATGTTCGGCATGGCCTTTCATCCGGAAGGTCTCGCAGACGAGGAAGACGGGCCCCTTGCCCTCCAGGCACCGCTGTCGAGCCTGGGCCGCGGCCTGGTACACCGCTGGGGCATCGTTGCCATCCACCGTGAGCGTGAAGGCACCCTGGCAGCGCAGGGACATGCGGCCGGCCATCTGCTGGTCGGGGGGGGTGGAGAACGCGTAGCCGTTGGATTCGCCCACGACAATGAGGGGGAGTTTCTGGACGACGGCAAAGTTGAGACCCTCGTAGAAAGCACCCGTAGAACTCCCGCCATCTCCGATCCAGGTCATCGCCACCCTCCGCTCTCCTCTTTGCTTGAAGGACAGCGCCACGCCTGCCATGACGGGAACGAGCGCCCCCAGCATGGAAGTCGGTGCGATGATGCCGCGCGCCACGGAGCCGAAGTGGTTGTTGTGCTCTCTCCCTCTGGAAGGCCCCGTTGCCCGCCCCAGGTACTGGAGCAAGAGCTCCCCGGGCGTCACGCCCCGTACCAGCATGGAGCCAAGGTTGCGGATGAGGGGAGCCATGACATCCTCCGGCCCCAGGGCCATGGCGGTACCGCAGGCGGTGGCCTCCTGACCCAGGCTGCGATAGACGCTTCCCATCGTCAGTCCCTGGCGGAACAGAATCACCAGCCGCTCCTCGGTGCGCCGGGTGAGCAGCATGGCTTCATGCAGGCGCAAGGCTGTTTCTCGATCCATGGCGTTAGCATAGACGGATGTTGACCCTTCGTCCCGCCCTGCCCGCCGATGCTCCGCTCATTCTCGACTACATCCGGGAGCTGGCAGCCTATGAACGGGAACCCCAAGCCGCGGTGGCATCGGAAGCGGATATCCTCCGCTTCGCCTTTGGCGAACAGCCCCTGGTTCGAATCGTCATGGCCGAGTGGGAGGAGAACCCAGCGGGCTTCGCGCTCTATTTCTTCAACTTCAGCACCTGGGAAGGCAGACCAGGGATCTACCTGGAAGATCTCTTCGTGCGCCCCGCCTTCCGGGGCAAGGGGATCGGCAAGGCGATGCTGCAGTACCTGGCGGCCGTGGCGGAGCGGGAGGGGTGCACTCGCTTTGTCTGGCAGGTGCTGGATTGGAACACGCCGGCCATCGAGTTCTACGAAGCCCAGGGGGCCAAGGTTCTGAAACCATGGCTCACCTGCCGCGTGGAAGGCGAGGCCCTCCATCGCCTGGCCCGGGCGGCGGGGTGATCTGGGATGCCCTGCTCCGCCTGAAAGCGGCTCTGGATCCCGATTCAGAGCTGGTGGTGGTGGGCGGGGCCGTGCGGGATGAGCAGCTCGGGCGCTCCCACGGCGATTGGGACCTGGCGACCCGCCTGCTTCCCGAGCGGGTGATGCAGCGGGCCAGGGCGGCGGGCTTCAGGGTCATTCCCACGGGGCTGCAGCATGGCACCGTCACGATCCTGGTGGAGCACCAGCCCGTGGAGGTGACCACCTTCCGAAGCGATGGCGACTATCTGGACGGCCGCCATCCCGAGGCGGTGCGTCTGGGGGTGACCCTGGAGGAAGATCTCTCGCGCCGGGACTTCACCATCAATGCCATGGCCCTGCCCGTGGGGGGCGGCGACCTGCTGGATCCCTTCGGTGGCATGGGCGACCTGGCGGCCCGTCGGATCCGGGCGGTGGGGGACCCGCTGCAACGCTTCGCGGAGGATGGCCTGCGGCCCCTGCGAGCCTGCCGCTTCGCTTCCCAACTGGGCTTCGAGCTGGAGCCCGCTACCCTCGCTGCCATTCCAGCGCGCCTGGAAGTGGCAGCCAGGGTATCCGTGGAGCGGGTTTTCCTGGAGCTGGACAAGCTTCTGCGGGGCGAGCATCCCGCCCTGGGGCTGGCCCTCCTGGAGCAGAGCGGCCTGCTGGACCTCTGGCTCCCGGACCTGCGGCCCATGGTCGGCTGTGGCCAGAACCGTCACCATCGCCACGATGTCTGGGGCCATACCCTGGAGGTGGTGGAAGGGGTGCCGCCGACCTCGGCCCTGCGCTGGGCAGCCCTGTGGCACGATGCGGGCAAGCCATCCTGTCGCACGGTCGGGGCCGATGGCGCTGTGCATTTCCACGGGCACGAGACCGCCTCCCTGGGCCTGGTTGATGCGCTGCTGAAGCGCCTGAAGGCGAGCCGCGCCCTGCAGACCGAAGTGGCTGCCCTGGTCCGGCATCACGGCACCCATCCGGCGGAGGAGTGGGGTGACGCGGCCTGCCGCCGTTTTCTGAAGAAACTCCACGATGATGGGCTCCCCCTGTCCGCCTGGGGGGTCTTCCATCGTGCGGACCAGCAGGCCAAGGGCGTCGAAGTGGAAGCCAGGATGGCCGAGCACTCCGCCCTCATGGTGCGCCTGGAGGGCCTCGCCGCTGCGATGCCCCCACTCTCGGTGAAGGCACTGGCCCTGGATGGCAAGGCATTGCAGCGGCTGGCCGGGCGCCCAGGGGGGCCCTGGCTGGGGGCGTTGCAGATGCGACTCCTGGAGGCAGTCCTGGAGGACCCGGCCCAGAACACCCCCGAGCGGCTGGAGGTCCTTGTGCGGCAATGCCTTTCCTGACGAAGATGCCCGGCGGGCGCCGGGCATCTTCGTCAGGGCAGGAGGAGGGGTCGGGACTAGCTGACCACGGACCGGTTCGTGAGGCTGGCCTTGATGAAATCGCGGTTCATGCGGGCGATGTTCTCCATCTTGATGCCCTTGGGGCACGCGATTTCGCATTCGCCATGGTTGGTGCAGGTGCCGAACTGCTCGGCGTCCATCTGGGCGACCATGTCGCGAACCCGCGTGTAGCGTTCCGGCTGGCCCTGGGGAAGCAGGCCCAGGTGACTGACCTTGGCGGACAGGAACAGCATGGCACTGGCATTGGGGCAGGCTGCCACGCAGGCCCCACAGCCGATGCAGGCGGCCGCATCCATGGCCAGTTCCGCCTTCTCCTTGGCAATGGGAAGGGCGTTGGCATCCTGCGGAGAACCGGTGGGAACGCTCACGAAGCCGCCCGCAGCGATGATCCGGTCCAGGGCGCCACGGTCCACCATCAGGTCCTTGATGACCGGGAAGGCCTCGGCACGCCAGGGTTCCAGGGTGATGCTGTCGCCATCCTTGAAGCTGCGCATGTGCAGCTGGCAGGTGGTGGTGCGCTCTTTGGGGCCATGGGGGCGTCCATTGATGACCATGCTGCAGGTGCCGCAGATGCCCTCGCGGCAGTCGTGGTCGAAGGTGATAGGATCCTCGCCCCGGCGGAGCAGGTCCTCGTTCACCACATCGAGCATTTCCAGGAAGGACATGTCGGGGCTGATGTTGGCGGCGGGGTATTCGACGAACTTGCCGTCGCACTTGGCGTTCTTCTGGCGCCAGACATGGAGGGTCAGATTGAGGTGCTTGGACATGGCTCAGATCCTCACTTGTAGTTTCGGGTGGCGAGGTGGAGGCTCTCGAAGGTGAGCTTTTCGGTGTGGCGAGCGGGTGCCTTGCCTTCGCCGGTGTACTCCCAGGCGGCCACATGGCAGAAGTTCTCATCATCCCGGAGCGCTTCGCCATCCCCGGTCTGCCACTCCTCGCGGAAATGAGCGCCGCAGGATTCCCGGCGATTGAGGGCGTCGAGCACCAGCAGTTCGCCCAGTTCCAGGAAGTCGGCCACGCGACCGGCCAGTTCCAGTGACTGGTTCACTTCCTGCCCGGTTCCAGGGATGCAGAGGTTGTTCCAGAATTCCTCGCGGACCTGGGGAATCAGCTCCAGTGCCTTCTTGAGCCCGGCCTCGTTGCGGCCCATGCCCGAGTACTCCCACATGATCTTGCCGAGTTCGCGGTGGAAGTGGGTCGGCGTCTGCTTGCCCTTGATGGAGAAGATGCGATGCAGGCGGTCCGTGACGGTCTCCTCAACCGCCTTGACGGCGGGATCATCGGCCTTGATGCGGGTGCCAGGCTTGATGGTGGCGAGGTAGCCGCCAATGGTGTAGGGAATCACGAAGTAGCCGTCGGCGAGGCCCTGCATGAGTGCCGAGGCGCCCAGGCGGTTGGCGCCATGATCGGAGAAGTTGGCTTCGCCGAGCACGAAGAGGCCGGGGATGGTGCTCATGAGGTTGTAGTCCACCCACAGGCCGCCCATGGTGTAGTGGGACGCAGGGTAGATGCGCATGGGCACCTGATAGGGGTTCTCGTCGGTGATGCGCTCATACATCTCGAAGAGGTTGCCGTACCGTTCCTCGATTTTCTTCTGGCCAAGACGGCTGATGGCATCCTCGAAGTCGAGGTAGACGCCGCGACCGGTGCCGCCGATGCCCCGGCCCTCGTCGCAGGCCTGCTTCGCAGCACGGCTGGAGATGTCCCGAGGGGCGAGGTTCCCATAGGAGGGGTACTTGCGCTCCAGGTAGTAGTCGCGATCCGCATCGGGGATCTGGCTGGCGGGCTTGCCGCAGTCCTCCTTCTTCTTGGGCACCCAGATGCGGCCGTCGTTGCGAAGGGACTCGGACATGAGCGTGAGCTTGCTCTGGTGATCACCCGTGACAGGAATGCAGGTGGGATGAATCTGGGTGTAGCAGGGGTTCGCGAAGGCGGCTCCCTGCTTGTAGGCGCGCCAGATGGCAGTCCCACTGCAGCCCTTGGCGTTGGTGGACAGGTAGAACACATTGGCGTAGCCGCCCGTGGCGAGGCACACCGCATCGGCCACATGGGATTCGATCTCCCCGGTGACCATGTCCCGGGTGACGATGCCCTTGGCGACGCCGTCCACCACGATGAGTTCCAGCATCTCGTGGCGGGGGAACATCTTCACCTTGCCGAGGCCAACCTGGCGCTCCAGGGCCTGGTAGGCGCCGATGAGAAGCTGCTGTCCTGTCTGCCCACGGGCATAGAAGGTGCGGCTGACCTGGGCGCCGCCGAAACTGCGGTTGTCCAGCAATCCGCCGTACTCCCGGGCGAAGGGCACGCCCTGGCCAACGCACTGATCAATGATGTTGTTGCTCACTTCCGCCAGGCGATGGACATTGGCCTCCCGGGCCCTGAAATCACCACCCTTGATGGTGTCGTAGAACAGGCGGCGGATGCTGTCTCCATCGTTCTGGTAGTTCTTTGCGGCGTTGATGCCGCCCTGGGCGGCAATGGAATGCGCGCGGCGGGGACTGTCCTGGTAGCAGTAGCACTCGATTTCGTAGCCCAGCTCGGCCATGGTGGCGGCGGCGGCACCGCCAGCCAGGCCCGAACCCACGACGATCACCTTGTACTTGCGCTTGTTGGAGGGATTCACGAGCTTGAGGTCGAAGCGATGCTTGCTCCACTTCTGCTCGAGCGGGCCTTCAGGGATATGGGAATTGAGTTCCATGGGTGGCTCCTGGATCAGTGGATGAAGCCGGCGAGGACGGCGAGTGGGAATGAGATGTTCACGCCCACCACGAGGAGCGTGAGGCCTGTGGCGAAATGGCGGCGGCAGGCATCAAACCGGGGATGGGCCAGGCCCAGGGTTTGGGTGCAGCTCCAGACCCCGTGCCACATGTGGAGACCCAGGCAGAGCTGGGCCACGATGTAGAACCCGGCGGCGGCGGGAACCTGGAACCCCTTCACGAAATTGGAGTAGGGGTTCGCATGGTCGAAGGCGGGGTGGACCGAGCCAAGGGTGAGGTGCAGCAGGTGGTAGATGATGAAGGCCGCCAGGATCACGCCGCTCCAGCGCATGGTCCGGGAGGCCCAGGTGGAGGCCATAGGCTGCTGTTCGCGGTACCCAACGGGGCGCGCTGCGCGGTTGTCCAGGGTGAGCGTGACCGCCGCCCAGATGTGCAGGAGGGTAGAGGCCAGCAGCACGGCCCGGAAGATCCAGATGCCGCCGCCATGGAGCATGCTGTGCAGGAATTCGGCATAATGGTTGAACGCCTCTGAACCCATGAAGGCCTGGGTGTTGCCCAGCATGTGGACGGTCACGAACCCGAATAGCACAACCCCTGTGGCCGCCATGACGACCTTGCGGCCGACCGAAGAGGCTAGGAAACCGTGGCCGCGGGCTTCCGCGCCCGCGATGCTCTGTTCAGCAACGGACATAGTTGGACTCCTTAAGAAGAAAACAGAAGGGTTCAGATGAAGGTCTCACGGTGAGGCTGCGGGACCGTATCTTTCATGACAAGGGCCATCTGTGGCCCGATTATCATCCTGGATAGGAAGAATCCCAAGCCCCGATTCCGTGCCGCAAATCACAGAATTTCCGCCTCTGGGTTCCAGCCATTGGACTGGCGTGTTTTCCGGGGTGCCCCTTGCGGGGTGGGACCTGTGTCCGGTATCTTTAGCCACGATCTGCACCTGATCTGTGGTGAAGAGGCCCCGGGTTGGGGCTCTCTTCGGTTCGGCCCAGGGTATTCCCGCCAGACCGACCCCGGGCACCCCCCCCTTGGATTCTTAGATCCCTGCTCCTGACACACACCTCATTCCCGACATTTTCTTTTGGAGGAAACCATGTTGACGACCAGACGCCTGCTCGGCGCAGGGACGAAGGGAGCCTTCCTGTTGGCTGCCCTCCTCACCGGGCCCATGGCCTTCGCCGGTGAGGCTGACCTGAAGATTCCCGCGCTGCAGGGCAGTTTCCTCGGCATGACGGGACACAACCTCCTCCTGATTGGCTTGTTGATCTGCCTGCTGGGCATCGCCTTCGGGCTGGTCCAGTACGCCCAGATCCGGGATCTCCCCGTGCACAAGTCCATGCTGGAGATCTCTGAACTGATCTATGAGACCTGCAAGACCTACCTGGTCACCCAGATCAAGTTCATCGCCCTGCTCTGGGGCTTCATCGCCGTCATCATGGTCTGGTACTTCAAGTTCATGGCCCACATGCACTGGGCTCAGGTTTTGGTGATTCTGGCCTTCTCCATCATCGGCATCCTTGGATCCGTGGCCGTGGCCTGGTTCGGGATTCGCATCAACACCTTTGCCAACTCCCGCACGGCCTTCGTGAGCCTGGTAGGCAAACCCTATCCCACCATGGAGATTCCATTGAAGGCTGGCATGTCCATCGGCATGCTGCTCATCTCCGTCGAGCTGCTGCTGATGCTGGGCATCCTGCTGTTCATTCCCGGCGAGAGTGCTGGCCCCTGCTTCATCGGGTTCGCCATCGGCGAGTCCCTGGGTGCCGCCGCCCTGCGCATCGCGGGTGGCATCTTCACCAAGATCGCCGATATCGGCTCCGACCTCATGAAGATTGTCTTCAAGATCAAGGAGGACGATGCCCGCAATCCCGGCGTCATCGCCGATTGCGTGGGAGACAATGCAGGCGATTCGGTCGGTCCCACCGCGGATGGATTCGAAACCTATGGCGTCACCGGCGTCGCGCTCATCACCTTCATCCTGCTCGCGGTCAATCCGACCACCGCGGGGCCCAGGTACCAGGACATCCAGGTGGCCCTGCTGGTCTGGGTCTTCGTCATGCGCGTGGGCATGATCGTCACCTCCGCGTTTTCCTACTTCCTGAACGGGATGTGGGCGAAAGCGAAGTTCGGCAACACGCTGAAGTTCAACTTCGAGACGCCTCTGACAACGCTGGTGTGGTTGACTTCCGTCCTTTCCATCGTGATGACCTACATCCTGTCCAAGGCCCTCATCGGCAATCTTCCTGACGGCATCCTCAGCGGCGGGATGTGGTGGAAACTTTCCACCATCATCACCTGCGGCACCCTGGCTGGCGCGCTGATTCCTGAGCTGGTGAAGGCCTTCACCTCCACCAATTCGGGGCATGTGCGCGAAGTGGTGACGGCCTCCAAGGAAGGCGGAGCCTCCCTCAATATCATCTCCGGCATCGTGGCTGGGTATTTCTCCGCCTACTGGATGGGCCTGGTCATCGCGGCCCTCATGGGAGTCGCCTACTGGGTGTCCAGTTCGGGCCTGGGCACCTTCATGGCGGCCCCGGCCATCTTCGCTTTCGGCCTGGTGGCCTTCGGCTTTCTGGGCATGGGCCCCGTCACCATCGCGGTGGATTCCTATGGCCCCGTGACGGACAACGCGCAGTCTGTCTATGAGCTCTCCACCATCGAGGAGGTCCCAGGCATCGCCGCGGAAATCCAGAAGGACTTCGGCTTCCAGCCTGATTTCGAGAACGGCAAGATGTACCTCGAGGAGAATGACGGCGCCGGCAACACCTTCAAGGCCACCGCCAAGCCCGTGCTCATCGGCACGGCGGTGGTGGGCGCCACGACCCTGATCTTCTCCATCATCCAGCTACTCAACGGCAAGTTCGGTGTGGAAAATGTCTTCCGCGGCCTTTCCATCATCAACCCCTTGTTCCTGCTGGGCATCATCACGGGCGGTGCCGTGATCTTTTGGTTCTCCGGCGCGGCCTGCCAGGCCGTGGCCACGGGCGCCTACCGCGCGGTGGAGTTCATCAAGCAGAACATCAACCTGGATGCTGGGGCCACCAAGGCTTCCGTGGAGGATTCCAAGAAGGTCGTGGAGATCTGCACCCAGTACGCCCAGAAGGGGATGTTCAACATCTTCCTGGCTGTGTTCTTCTCCACCCTGGCCTTTGCCT
>JBBIHT010000046.1:0-10049 GCA_037446845.1 Geothrix sp.
GCCATGGTAGAAAGCGATGCCGGGGACCACGCCCGACGCTCGCTCCTGCGCAGGAGTTACCTTTACCTGGCGCTGTTCGCCAGCGTGGTGGGCGGGATGATCACCGCCGTCAGCCTGTTGTTCCAACTCCTGCGCGCCCTGCTCGGGCAACCGCCAACCAACCTGTTGGACCAGGCCCTGCGGCTGGTGCCGGGTCTGCGGGTGCTGGACCCGGCGCCCCAGGTGTGGTGGGAGGCCCAGGCGGGCCTGGGTGCCTTCCTCCAGCACTGGACGCCCCAGGGGCAACTGGGGCGCATGGGGGAGGCGCTGGTGGAGCTCCAGGGCACCCAGCGGCTGTTCGGCCCCCTGGCCGATACCGCCGAGCACATCCGGCGCGAGCTGGCCGACCGGCATGGCTGGGATAGCCACGGTGGGCTGTCCCTCAGTGCCACCGCCGCCCAGCTGGCGGCCCATGGGGAGCAGCACCTGGCCCAGGTGGCCGCAGGCTTCGAAGCCTCCTTCCTGGCCCCCCAGCCCCTGCGTCGCCTGCCGGAGTTGCCTCACCGCCTGCAGGAGCGCTTCCATCGCCTGGGCCTGCGCAGCTTCGGGGACCTCCAACCTGTGCCCCTGCCGGTGCTGGCCGAGCTGACCAATGCCCGGTTGGCTCCGGACCTGCGTGCCCGCGTGCGCGGCGAGGACCGGCCCCGCCTCCCCCTGCTCACGGAGCGCCCGGGCCACGCCCGTCACGGCTGGCGTCTCCAGCCCCCCCGCCTGCCCGAGGAAATGGCCCTGGCCGCTCACTGCCTGGGCTGGCTGTGGTCCGATCCCCGGCACCCCCGGAAGCTGGTGCTGCGCTGGTGGGATGTGGATGGCGAGCCCCACGCCTGGCGCGCCTCGCCGGAGGAGCTGATGGTTCCACCCCTGGCCCTGGCCCGGCGCATCCAGCAGGCCTTTCTCGCCGGCACGACCCGCCGTCTGCTGGTGCGCGAGGTGGAATTGCGCCTCGCCTGGGGCCTGGGCCGCGAGCGCAGCCTCTTCCAGGATCCGGGAGAAGCCCGTCTCGATCGCCTGGAGCCCGCCCTGGCCCGCCTCCGCTACCGCTTTCCAGAACAGGCGGTTCTGCCGGGGTGGATGGGAGCGGCGCACGCCCGAAGCGGAAACCCGGGCGAAGGTTCTGGCAGCGGTTCCCTCCGGGCCCGACGGGATGAACGGGATGAACGAATGGGGCGTTCCCCATGTTTGCCCTAGGCATTTCCGATTTCAGCACGGGCGAGGGGGTCTATCCGGCGACCCAACTGCTGCGGGTGGCCCATGCCCTGGGCTACCGTGATCTGGTCTGCTGGGATCGGGGCGTGGCCGGCTACCCGAGGCTGCGGGAAGCATTGGAATGGCCCCGTCGGGCCCGGGAACTGGAGGGCCTGCCCCCGGATGGAGCCTGGTCGGCGTTCCGGGTTCACCTGGGCAGCCGCTTCACCTGGCGGGGCCACGGGTATGGGGCCATGCCCTTCACGGATGCGGGCTATGCCGGCCTGAATCACCTGCTCACGGACCTTGCCCACGGCAGGGAAGGGGAGCCGCCCCGGGACTGCGTGCTGCTGGCGGAGGCGCGGGTCGGCCTGGATGCCCTGTTGCGCGAGGGCTGCGAGGGCGCGCTGCTGGGCCATCCCAGCGGAGCCCAGGAAGCCCGTGCCGCGCTTTCGGATGGCCTCAGGGTGGTGGCGCCCCAGGTGCTGCGCTTCCGCACTGCCGAAGGCCTGGAGATGCACCGGCTGAAGCGAGCCATCGCCCAGCAGGCCACCCTGATCCGCACCGAGGCCCTGTGGCGCCCCAATGAAGCCGCCGTGCCCCAGGCCGACTGGGCCGCACGCTTTCCCTTCGCCGAGCCCGCCGTGGCCAGGGCCACCGCCGCGGTCCTGGAGCGGGTTGCCGGGTGGCGGATCCATTGGGGGAAGTGGGAAGTGGCCGGGCCCCTGGGCCAGGAGAACGCGGATCTGGATGCGGTCCTGCGCCAGCGTGTGCGGGCTGGTGTCGGAGCGCGCTTCCCCGAGCTGCGCGGGGACATCCTCGCCCGCATGGAGCAGGAGCTGGACCTCATCGCCTTCAAGGGGTTCGCCCGCTACTTCCTGCTGGTCCAGGACATCGTCCAGGCCCTGAGACACCAGGGCCTGCCCAGCCGCATCTGCGGCCGGGGCAGCGGTGCCGCCTCCCTGGTGAGCTATGCCCTGAACCTGAGCAATGTGGATCCTGTGGACACCAACCTGATGTTCGAGCGCTTCCTCACCCGGGAGCGACAGGACCCGCCGGACATGGATATTGATTTCGCCTGGGACGAGCGGGACAGGGTCATCCAGGCGGTGTTCGAACGCTACGGCCGCGACCGCGTGGCCATGGTGTCCAACCATACTTTTTTCAAGGCTAAAGGCGCGCTTCGTGCGGTCGCCCAGGCCCATGGGCGGCCCGATCATGAGCTCAAGCAGCTGGCCCGGTATGTGCGGGGCTGGGAAGGGGGACTAGGCCGGGCCGCCGAGCACCCGGCCTGGGCAACGATCCTGCGCCAAGCGGCGGCGTTGCAGGGCCA
The DNA here is from genome assembly GCA_037446845.1 of Geothrix sp. Lineage (GTDB taxonomy): Bacteria > Acidobacteriota > Holophagae > Holophagales > Holophagaceae > Geothrix. The sequence continues at coordinate 2,558 of JBBIHT010000046.1, forward strand.
CTTCCACCAGTTCTCCGTGCATCCCGGCGGCACCCTCGTCACGCCCTGTCCCCTGTGGGAACATGCCGCCTTTCAGCCCGCCCCGGCGAAAGAGGGTGTGTCCATCACCAGCTGGGACAAGGACGGCGTGGAGAACTACGGCCTCGTGAAGATTGACCTGCTGGGCAACCGCAGCCTCGCGGTCATCCGCGATGCCTACGCAGTGCTGGGGGATGCGGTGCCCGAGGATCCTGGCACCCATTCCCGCCATGACCCCGCCACCCAGGCCCTGCTGGCCCGGGGCGACAGCATCGGCGTCTTCTATGTGGAAAGCCCCGCCACCCGCCAGCTCCAGCAGCGGGTGGGGAAGGGCGATTTCGAAACCCTGGTGATCCATTCCAGCCTCATTCGTCCCGCCGCCTACCGCTGGGTGGATCGCTATGTGAAGCGCAGCCGAGGCGAGGAGGCGTGGGAGCCCAGCGACCCCGTCTTCAGCCACCTGCTCTCCGAAAGCCATGGCGTGCTGATCTACCAGGAGGATGTCATCAAGGTCGCTGTGGAGCTGGCCGGCTGGAGCCACTTCGAGGCCGATCAGCTTCGCAAGCTGTTGGGCAAGCCCGATTGTGAAGCGCGCCTGCCCACCTTCGAGGCGAGGTTCCGCCGTGGCTGCGCCGAACGCGGCGTGCGGCCCGCCGTGGTGGACGAGGCCTGGGACATGATTCGCACCTTCAGGGGCTATTCCTTCTGCAAGCCCCATTCGGCCAGCTACGCCCAGGTGAGCTTCGAAAGCGCCTGGATCAAGGCCCACCATCCGGCGGTGTTCTTCGCCTCCGTCATCACCAATCAGGGCGGTTTCTACCCCGCCATCGCCTACCTGGGGGATGCCCGTCGCCACCGCATCGTCGTGCGGGGCCCCGATGCCAACGCCTCCGAATGGCCCTTTGCCGCCGAAGGCGAGCAGGGCCTGCGGGTGGGCCTCATGCAGGTGCAGGGAGCCCTGGAGGGCGAGGTGCGCGAGCTGCTGGCAGAACGGGAGCGGGCCGGGCCCTTCGCGGATCTCGATGACCTCCTGGGCCGTGTGAAGCTTTCTGTCACCAGCGCCGAAGCCCTCTGCGCCGCCGGGGTCTTCGACCGCTGGGCCCCGGATGGCGACCGCACCCGCCTGATGTGGGCGCGGCTCGGCGGCGTACCCCCGGCCGTGCGTCCCCGCCCCACGGACCTCTTCGATCGCGCCGACCTGGAAATGGCAACCCTGGGCCTCACCCTGGAACTGCACCCCGCCGCCCTGGCCCGGGTGCGGAAGGGCGGTGGTCCCGAGCGGGCCGCCCAGGTCGTGAAACCCAATCAGCGCCTGCGCTTCTGGGCCCTGGTGGTGGCGGAGAAAGGTGTGGTCACTGAACAGGGCGAGCACATGCAGTTCCTCACCCTGGAAGACGAAACGGGCCTGTGCGAAGCCGTGGCCTTCCCCGATGCGTTGCGTCGCCGGCAGCGACCGTTCCGGGTGGGTGATGTGGTGCCCGTCGGCGGACGCACCACTCTGCAGGACGGATTGGCGGTGCTGGAAGTGGGGTGACCGTTGAAATCCAGACAAGGAGGAGAAAGGAACCGCGATCAGGGCAGATCACGGGCGTTCCGTGGTCCCCCGATCCAGCCCAGCTTGCTAGGATCATGCATGGGTTCCCGGCAGCGAGTTTCCAACGGGAGGGCGGCCCCTGGCCTGGCGGCCATGCTGCTGGTTGGTTCTGCCTGCACCCGCGCCCCCCGAGTGCTGCCGCCCCGGACCGGCCTGCGAACCTCGGTGGCCCGGGCCCTGCCACGCCTCGGCTTCACCCTGCAGGCGGGGGCATTCGCCAGGGTGGAGAACGCGGCGAGGTTCGCGGAGGCGCTGCGAGCGCAGGGCCTTGAGGCGACCTACTACGGCTCAGGGGACGGGCTCTACCGGGTGCGATTCGGGGACTTCCCCACCCGGGAGAAGGCCCGGGCCCGGGGAGAGGCCCTGAGCACCGCCGGCGTGATCGAAGCGTTCTGGGTGGTGGCGCCGGATGGCTCGGCGCCGGGGGCCGGGGGGCCGCCCAGGTTCCATCCGGTGGACGAGCAGGGCCTGCGGGCAAGCCTGGTGGAAACCGCCCGGAGCTACCTGGGCGTGCCCTACCTCTTTGGGGGTACCACTGATCGGGGCTTCGATTGCAGTGGCCTGACCGGCGCGGTCTATCAATTGAACGGCCTGCGACTGCCCCGCTCCTCCCAGGCCCAGTTCGAGGCGGGCCGCGGGGTGGACCTGAACGAGGCCCGGCCGGGCGATCTGGTTTTCTTTGCGACCACCGGCGGAAACCATGTGAGTCATGTGGGCCTGTACCTGGGACGGGGAGCCTTTCTTCATGCCCCTCGCCCCGGTCAGGGCATTCGCCAGGATGATCTGAAGGACCGCTACTACCAGAAGGCCTTCCTCGGGCTCCGGTCCTATCTGTAGCATCCCATCGGTGCCTGCGCCGCCTACGCGATCTGGACGGAAGGGCCCTTTCTCCATTTGGCATCCCTTTGGCGATGAGCCTCCTGTCTGGCCGCTGGCTGGGCGAGAGGTGCCTAATGGATCCTGGATACTATGTGGCCGCTGGCAGCCTGAAGGCCCGGGCCTTCCAGCTGGAGGTGGTGGCGAACAACCTGGCCAATGTGGCGACCGTGGGCTACAAGCCCGACCGGCCCTTCTTCGCGGTGTTCAACAAGACCGCCGGCAGTGGGCGGCAGTTGCCCTTGTCACCCTATGTCAATGACGGCGTGGTCTTCGGCGAGACCGGGGTGGTCACCGAGCAGGGTTCCCTGAAGGCCACCGGGCGCGCCCTGGATGTGGCCTTGGAGGGCAACGCCTTCCTGCTGGTGCGAACCCCTTCCGGGGACCAGGTCACCCGGGATGGCCGCCTCCAGATGGGGGTGGAGGGCCAGCTCCAGGCCATGGATGGCAGCCCGGTGCTCGGCAAAAATGGCCAGCCCATCCAGGTGGATCCCAAGAAGGGGAACATCTCCATCACCAGCGATGGCAGCGTCCAGCAGAAGGACCAGGTGCTCGGCCAACTGGACCTGAAGGCCTTCGCCAATCCCGGGGCCCTGAAGCGCACCGGCGCCCTGCGCTTCGATCCCACCGGCGCGGCCGAAGCCCCAGTGAAAAGCACGGTAACCCAGGGGCACCTGGAGCAGAGTGGGGTGGATGCCGCATCCACCATGGTCGAGATGATCCGCCTGAACCGCCTCTTCGAACTGAGCCTGAAGGTGGCTTCCACCCTCAGCAATGATCTCGACTCCCGTTCCATCAACGATGTGGCCATCAGCCGCTAGCCCTTTACCCCTTAGCCAACCCGGAGGTTCTCATGATGCGCGCGATGTGGTCGGCGGCGGCCGGCATGAATGTCCAGCAGTACAACATGGACACCATCTCCAACAACCTGGCCAATGTGAACACCACCGGCTACAAGAAGGGCCGGGCGGAGTTCCAGGATCTGCTCTACCAGACCGTGAACCTCGCGGGCACCAGCTCCAGCACCAGCACCACCATTCCCGCGGGCATCCAGCTGGGCCATGGCGCCAAGCTCCAAAGCGTCATGCGGCAGTTCAGCACCGGGAACCTGCGCCAGACCACCAACCGGTTCGACATGGCCATTGAGGGCGACGGCTTCTTTCGCGTGACTCAGCCGGACGGCACCCTGGCCTACACGAGGGATGGCAGTTTCACCACGGACCAGAACGGAGCCATGGTCAACTCGGCGGGCTATCTGCTCGATCCCCAGATCACCATTCCCCAGGACACCCTCAGCGTCACCATCGCGCCCGATGGCACCGTGAGCGTCACCCAGCCGGGTCAGACCCAGCCCCAGCAGGTGGGCCAGATTACCCTCTCGCATTTCGTGAATCCCACTGGCCTGAATCAGCTTGGCCGCAACCTCCTGCAACCCACCCTGGCCAGTGGCGAGGCCCTGGATGGCACCCCCGGCTCGGATGGTCTGGGCACCATCAACCAGGGTTTCCTGGAGGTTTCCAATGTGGATGTGGCCGAGGAGATGGTGAACATGATCATCGGCCAGCGCGCCTATGAGGCCAACTCCAAGACCATCCGCACGGTGGACGATATGCTCAGCCTCCTCAATAACCTGAAGCGGTAGCCTGGTGCGCCTGTTGGCCCTCCTTTTCAGCGCTTCGGTCCTGTGGGCCCAGGCGTCCCTCACCCCCGCCGAGCGGCTGGTGGAGACCGCCCTGGCCTTTGCGCGCCAGGAGGGGGAGAAATGGGGTGGCGACCATCGCTTCAAGCTGGCCCAGCCGCCCCGACTGCCTCAGGTGGGGACTGGCGCGGTGGCCTTCGAGGCCTCCCGCCTCAGCAAGCGCGAGCCCCTGGGCCGGTTCTTCGTGGTGGTGGACCTGTCCGTGAAGGGCCAGCGAGTGGGCGCGGTGCGCGTGGACCTCGAGGGTACCTGGGCCGGCAACCTGCTTCGGGCCAGGGAGGACCTGCCCCGGCGAACGGTGCTCACCGAGGAACGGGTGGAGCCCGGTCCATTCGAAGGCGTGCCGCCCGAGGGCGCCCTGGCCGAGTTGCCCGCAGGCCAACGGCTCAGGCGCGCCGTGCCTTCGGGGCGGATTCTCACGCGGGAGGATCTCGAACCCATCCCAGTCGTCAGTTCGGGGGATCGGGTGCGGCTCACGGCGACCTATGCGAACCTCAGCATTTCCATGGATACCACCGCCCGATCCCGCGGCGCCCTGGGCGAGCGGGTGCGCCTGGAAGTCCCCGGCACTCGCCGGTCCCTGAGCGCGGTCATCACCGGCCCCGGCGCCGCCCGGATGCAGAACTGACCCATCCAGCCTTTCTCCTTGTTGCCGGGGGCCGTCAGGCGTAATCTGATCCCTTGTGCTCAGGAGAAGCCCATGGCCCACGAGGGACACGAACACGGACCAGACTGCCACCACGAGGATGATGACTTCGAGATCGAAGTCGTCGAACTCGAGGACGAGGACGGCGAGAAGGAGGAGTTTGCCATTCTCGAGGAGCTGGAGTTCGAGGGCCGCACCTTCGCCATCCTGGCCCCCCTGGCCGAACTGCAGGCCCAGGAAGAGGGCAAGGCGGATCCCGAGGAGGGGATGAGCCTGGAGATCTTCGAGGTCAAGGACGAGATGTTCACCCCGCTCGAAGACGAGGAACTGGCCGATCGCCTCATGAAGCACCTGGATGAGCAGGAAGCCAAACTCAAGGCCGAGGAAGAGAAGGACTGAGCCTCACCGGCCCACGGAGCAGGCCCCCGGTCGGGGGCCTGCTTGCGTACCTGCTCGGGGGTTCAATGCCGGTCGGCGATGGTTTGAAGTCCCTGCACGAGGCTTCGAGCTGCGCCTGGATCCAGGGTTGCCCCGGCCTGCCCCTGCCGGGGATGGAGCGACTGGTTGTAGGTACCCAGGACGCGGCTCACATCCTCCATGTCTTTGGCCGAGAAGCTGCCGCTCTTGGCGGAAAGATCGGCAAACGCCTTCAGGGCCGCGGGATGCTCTTCCACCGGCAGGGCCAGCAGGATCGTCGGTTTCAGTCCCTGCACCATGGCGATGATCGTCGAGTAGGTGAGTCCCTTGAAACCGTGGGAAGTATCCAGGCTGATGCCCTGTTTGGCCGCCTCGGCCTTCACATGCTTGAGTCCCCGATAGCAGGAATACCCGATCAGGGCCGCCCCGAGGACTCCCAGTACCAGGACAGCGCCACAGCCCAGGAGCACCCACTTCAGGGCTGGGTGCATGGCCTTTTTGGGTAGCGATTGCTCGTTTGCCATCCCAGACTCCTTTGCTTGATCGGCCCAAAGCATGCCAGTCCGCCCTGCCTCAGGCCAGCCCAAACCCCCCGACGAGGGACCGTGGCGCCGGCCACAAGGGCCTGGCGATAATACCTTGGGGCCCGGGCAGCCACCAGTGGGCTGCCCAGTCCATAGGCCTGGAGGCGCTCCATGTTCGATTTCGTCCTCTCAGATTGCCAGAAGCAGCTCCGGGACGAGGCCCGTGCCTTCAGCCGTTGGGTGCCCAGGGACATGATCCTCGACATGGATGCGGAACGCGTCCGGTTCCCGAAGGAGTACTTGAAGGAGGCCGGCCGGCGGAACTTGCTGGGAATCCGGGTGCCTCGGCGGTACGGAGGCCGGGGCCTGGGCTGGGTGGAGGACACGCTGGTGGCCGAGGAGGTGGGCGTGGCCAGCTATTCCCTGGCCTGTCTCTGGGGTGTGGGCGCCGACATTGTCTGCGATGCCATCGTGTCCTTCGGATCGGAGGAGCTGAAGCAGGAGATCGTGGTGCCACTGCTGGCCGGGGAGCTGTTCGCGGCCGAGGGCCTCACGGAACCCCGGGGGGGCTCCGATTTCTTCGGCACCTCCACCTGGGCGGCGCAGGACGGCTCGGACTGGGTGCTCACGGGGCAGAAGCGGTTCATCGTGGGGGCGGAGGGGGCGGACTGGTTCCTGGTCTACGCGGTCACCGCCCCGGAGGCACCCCCCCACAGGCGCCTGAGTGCCTTCATGGTCCCGCGCAGCGCGGGCGTCGCCACCGAGTACCTCTATGGCCTCATGGGCGTGCGAGGAGGCGGGGCAGGGCGCCTGCGCCTGGAGGGGGTGCGGGTGCCTGAGCGGTTCCTGCTGGGCGAGCTGCATGGTGGATTCCAGGTTTTCCGAAGGATGATGTTGCCCGAACGGCTGGGCACGGCCGCCATGACCATCGGGGCCGTGCGCCCGGCCCTGGAGATCGCCACCCGCTACAGCCTCCGGCGGCGGGCCTTCGGCAGGCCCATCCGCGAGTTCCAGGCCGTGGGATTCAAGGTGGCCGACAGTGTCATGAAGCTGGACGCGGCCCGGGCGCTGGTCTATGCGTCGGCCCTGGCCATTGATGGCGGCCAGGCCACGGATGGGCGCATCCGGCGCATGGTTTCCGAAAGCAAGAAATTTGTCACCGAGGCCGCCTGGGACATCGCCAACGACTGCATGCAGGTGCTTGGGGGCATCGGCTATACCGATGTCTATCCCCTGGAGCGGATCGTCCGGGACCTCCGGCTTTCCCTGATCTGGGTGGGTACGAACGAGATCATGCAACTCATCGTGGAGACCGAGTGGTACAAGGAGTTCCTCGAGCGCACCTCCGACGAGGCTCGGGCAGTGGAACAGGACGCCCCCCACGCCGGCGATGACACCGAGAAGGTGCTCGAGTAGCCCACATTGGGCGGTGGAAGTTGCGCCTAGAAGCGCAGGCCAGCGTAGACGCCCACCTGCAGCTTGGGGGCCAGTGCCTTCAGGTTCTCGCTATCTGAGGCCGCCACATCAAAGGACTTCGAGGCCAGGGGTACCGCCACTTCCAGGCCAATGAATGGTTTCACGAGGGGCGAGGGGAAGGCGAATCCCGCATTGACCCGGGCCCAGGGACGACCGTAGGTGGTGCTGTCCAGATCGGCGGTGAGCTTCTCGCTGCGGTACTCCAGGCCCGCGCCGATGGCGAGGACAGCCTTGAAGTTGAA
>JBBIHT010000047.1:0-10027 GCA_037446845.1 Geothrix sp.
CAGCCTGGTGGGCCGGGCCCTGCTCGTGGGCATGCCGGCCGCTGTTCACGAGCTGCTGCAGGCCCACCAGGCTGTGCCCGATATTCAGTTCTTCCATCTCCGGGATGGCCGCCACGGGGCCCACATTCTGCAGGGTGAGGCCATGGCCCGCCAGTACCCGCATGCCCAGGCGATTGGCCAGGCGGGAGGCATCCCGAAGGCGGGTCAGTTCCAGCGTGGGATCGGAATCCATGGGCAGGTCGCTGTAGACCCCCGTGTTCAGCTCGACGGCATCGGCCTCCAGCTTGGCGGCCATCTTGACCTGATCCATGACCGGATCCACGAAAAGGCTCACATGGATGCCCCCACTCCGCAGTTCGCGGAGGATGGGGCGCAGGGCGCCCTGGAGGAAGATGGCATCCAGCCCACCCTGGGTGGTGATCTCCTCGCGGCTCTCCGGCACCAGGGTCACCCAGGCGGGCGCCATGGGCATGATGGCCTCCAGGGCCTCCGTGGTGGCCGCGCACTCGACATTGAGGGGAACGGCCAGTACTTCCTTGAGCAGGCGGATGTCCCGCTCCTGGATGTGCCTGCGATCGCTGCGGAGGTGGACGGTGATGCCGTGGGCTCCGGCACTCTGGGCCAGCAGTCCCGCCGCCACCGGCTCTGGCTCGTGACCCGCCCGAGCCTGCCGGATGGTGGCCACATGATCAATGTTCACGCCTAGCCGGAGGGTCACTGCGGGCTCCATGGATTGACTGACCATAGCTTACATGCTGAAGGGTGCATCGGCATCATGGCGCCCAACCTGAATTAGGCCTCGGCTCGCTTCATGCTTCGCAGGGCGATGGTCCAGATCAGGACGGTGAGGGTCAGCAGCTTGAGGACCTCGGGCCAGAAGGCCGCCAGGCCCACGCCCCTCAGGACGATGGCCCGGATGATGATGATGAAGTGCGTCAGGGGCATCAGCTCCCCGATCAGGTAGAAGGGCAGGGGCATGCCCTCTCTCGGGAAGATGTAGCCGCTGAGGAAAACGAAAGGCAGGATGGTGAGCATGCTCATCTGGGCGCTCTGGCCCTGAGTCTGTGCCAGGGTGGAAATGCGGATGCCGATGCCGAGCATGGGGATGATGAAGAGGGCTGCCATGGCGTAGAGCAGGAGCACGGATCCGGCCACTGGGACATGGAAGAAAAGATGGGCCACCCCGAACATGACGGTCATCTGCACATAGGCCATGAGGACCACGGGAATGGCCTTGCCCGCGAACAGTTCCATGGGCGTCACCGGAGTGACCAGCACCTGGTCCAGGGTGCCCCGCTCCTTCTCGCGGACAATGGCGTTGGAGGCGAACATGATGCAGGTCATGGAGAGGATGACCCCGACGAGCCCCGGCACGATGAAGGTCGGGCTGCGCAGATCCGGGTTGTACCAGGGGCGGATCCGCACCTCCACGGGCATGGCGGGCTTGGCCGCTCCGCCGAACCCCATTCGGTCGAACAACAACTGGGTGTTGCGCAACTGGCCCACGCCCTGGGCCGTGCCCATGGCGCTGGCCGCCGTGGTGGGGCTGGAACCATCCACGATGATCATCACTTCGCCTGTCTGGCCCGAGCGGATGCGCCTTCCATAGTCGGGCGGAAACCAGACGCCCACCTGGGCGCGACCCTGATCCAGGGCCGCACGAAGGTCCCGTTCGGAGGTCACTTCCCGTTTCACATCGAAATACTGGGTGGCCACGAGTCCATCCACGAAGCTGCGGCTTTCCTGGCACCTGGCTTCATCCAGGACCACCGCAGGCATGTGCTTCACATCATAATTGATGGCCAGGCCGAAGATGACGAGCTGCATGAGGGGCATGCCCAGGGTGAAGCCCAGGGTCAGGCGGTCGCGGCGAAGCTGGAGGAATTCCTTCCAGACGAGGGCTTTGATTCGGTTCCACATGGCGTACCTCAAGCGGTGCGGGAACGATGGACGAGATCCACGAACAGATCCTCCAGGGAGGGCAGGCCGGGGGGGCCCGACTCGAAGGCATGCCCCAGGGCCCGGAGCTGGCCCAGCAGGGCCGGAGCATCGCAGGAGTCGGGCAGTGAGAGCCGAACAGTGCGCCCGAGCAGTCCCGCTGCCAGGACACCAGCGTGGCCCTGGGCCGCCAGCTGGAGTTCCCGGTATCGTTCGGTGCGCAGTTCGATCACCTGTTGCCCCAGGGAGGCCCTCAGCTCCTGGGGCCGTCCGTAGGCCATGAGCTTCCCGCCGAGGATGAAGGCCAGGCGAGCGCACTGGTCGGCTTCCCCGAGGTTGTGGGTGGTAACGAGAATGCTCATGCCTTCGCCCGCCAGCTCATCCATGGCCTCCCAGAAGAGCCGTCGCCGCAGAGGGTCCACCCCGCTGGTGGGTTCATCCAGGAACAGGAGGGCCGGGCGATGCAGGGTGGCCGCGGCCAGGGCCACCCGTTGCCGCTCGCCGGTGGACAAGCTGGAGACGAGGCCATCCCTCTGGCCCCACAACTGCATTTCGTGCAGGCGGAACGCCAGCTCCGAATCGAGCCGAGTTCCCTGCAGCCCATAGAGGCCCCCGAAAAACCTCAAGTTCTCGGAGACGGTCAGATCCTGGAGCAGGCTGGACTTCTGGCTCATGTAGCCCATGTGGGACCTGAGCTGGTCGGCCTCGGAAAACAGATTGCGGCCCAGCGCCCGGGCCTCGCCGCCGCTGGGTTTCAGCACACCGCAAAGCATCCTGATGGTCGTGCTCTTGCCGGCCCCATTGGGCCCCAGGAAGCCGAACACCTCGCCCTGGCGGATCTCGAAGCTGAGGTCGGAAACAGCAGTGAACTCACCGAAACGACGGGTGAGTCCTTTCACCAGGAGGGCCGGCTCAGGCATGGTCCACCCCGGCGGGGGTCAGGGCGTGCAGGAAGACATCCTCCAGACTCGCCTCCGCGGCTCGAACCTGAAGCACCCCAGGAAGGGCGCCCAGCCGGGCCAGCAGGGCAGGCAAATCCTGGTCCGGGAAGCGCACCCGGATCACATCCCCTTCCCCAAAGAGATCCAGGGGGCCCATCTCGGCCAGCAGCTTCTGAACCTGGCGCCGGTCTGGGCTGAGAATCTGGAACACCAGGCCGGGCAGACTCCGGCGGAAGGCTTCCAGGGTGCCCTCCTGGAGGATGCGGCCTTCGTGCATCAGGAGCATCCGGTGGGCATACTCGGCTTCATCCAGATAAGGCGTCGAGAACAGGATGGCGACGCCTTGGTCGTGCACCCGGTGGAGCAGTTCCCAGAACTCCCGGCGGCTCACGGGATCCACCCCGGTGGTGGGTTCGTCCAACAGCAGGAGGCGAGGCTGGGTCAGCAGGGCTGTGCAGAGGGCCAATTTCTGTTTCATGCCGCCCGAAAGGGCTCCCGCCAGGCGGCCCTGGAAAGCGTCCAGGTCCATGATCTCCAGAAGCTGAAGAATCCGAGGACCGGCGTCGGGCAGGCCGAAGAGTCCCGCCTGGAACTGCATGTTTTCCAGAACGGAGAGATCGGGCGCCAGGCTGAAGGTCTGGGGCACATAACTGAACGACCGGTGATCGAGATGCCGGCGAAGCTCGCCCCCGGTGGGTCGCTGGAGCCCCGCCAGCATGCGGAAGGAGGTGGTCTTGCCTGCGCCATCGGGACCGATGAGCCCCACCAACTCGCCCTCGGCCAGGGCCAGGTCCAGTTTTTCGACGGCCTGGGTGGCCCCCAGGCGGCAGGCAAGGGCATGGGCCTCCAGGAGGATCATCGCGGGGGCAGCCCCAGGCGCACATCCACCGCCGCCCCCGGCACCAGGCCCCGATCCCAGCCCTGGGGAAGGTTCACGCGGGCCGGATAGACCAGGTTCACGCGCTCCTCCCGGCTTTCGACCATTTTGGGCGTGAATTCCGATTCAGCGCTGATCTCGTCCAGGGTGGCTTCCAGGGTCCGCCGGTCCTGGGTCAGTACCTGGACCGGGAGGCCAAGGCGGACCCTGCCCTGGAGGGCCTGGGGCACATGGATCCGCACCCACAGCTGGTCGAGGCGCGCCAGGGTCAGAACGGGTTGCCCAGCACCAATGACGCTGCCGGGCTCGCGCAGGCGGTGGGTAATGACGGCGTCGAAGGGGGCGCGGATTTCGGTGAAGCCGGCCTGCACCCGAGTCTGCTCCAGTACGGCCCGGGCCCTCTGGGCCTCGGCGCCACCGGCTTGCCGCTGCTCACTCCGCGCCCCGGCCTTGAGTTCGGCCAAGGCCTTGGTTTGCAGGGCTACGGCGGCGCTGGCGCGATGCCGCTCGGTGGCCACCCGGTCCAGCTCCGCCTGGGCGAGCACCTTCTCCTTGACCAGCTGCGCGCTGCGCAAAAGGTTCGCCTCAGCCAGTTGCAGGGCCGCCAGGGCGTCCTCCAGGCGCGCCTGGCCCTGGGCGATCTCCTCGAGCCTGGAGCCACGGTCCAGCTCGAGTTTCCGGGCTTCGGCGCTGGCCAGCCCTGCCCGGTCGCGAAGAACGGCGGCGTCCAGTTCCTCGGCAGCGACGCGGGCGAGCAGGTCCCCAGCCTTGACCCGCTGGCCCTCCCGGATATTCAGCTCCACCAGGCGGCCGCTCGCGCGGGGCCCCAGGTCGGTAAGGTAGGCTTCTACCCGGCCGTTCAGGAGGGGGCGCGAATCGTGTCCACAGCCGACCACCAGCAGGAGTACGAGCAGCAGCGTTCCACGCATGGAAGTCCTTTCAGTGAGGGGGTTCGGGCAGGGGCGGAAGCGGCGCGTTGGGATCCATGGCGATGCCTCGCCAGTAGAGGGCGAACCAAGCCTCCATGCCCCGGCGCACCGCCTCGTCGGGTGTCACAGGCTGGAGGCGGGGCAGCACGACCGGCAGCAAATCGAGAATCTCCAGCTGCATCCTCACCAGAAAAAAAGTGGCCAGGGTCGGGTCCACCTGCGCTCGGAGTTCGCCCCGCTGGATGCCCTGGAGGATGACCTGGCGTACGGCCATCAGGATGGGGCGGATCCGGCATTCAATGAGATCCTGCAGGCCCGCCGCTCCCTGGACGATCTCGCCGCGCACCAGGGACCGCAGGCCCGGGGCCCCCGCAAGACGGCAATGGTAGATGCCGAGCACTTCCCAGAGCCGAAGGGCTGTGGACCTCAGGTCCGAGGGGTCGGCAAGCTCCTCCAGCGCCTGTCGCATGCCGGGGAAATGGCGATCCAGGAGGGCCTCGAAGAGGGCTTCCTTGTGCTCGAAATGGTAGTAGATCAGGGCCGGGTCGCAGCCCGCTTCCCGGGCGATGGCCCGCAGGCTGGCACCGCGGACGCCCAGGCGGCCGAACACAGCCTGGGCCGCATCCAGGATCTGGTCCGGATGCACGGGCGTGGGCTTCGGACCCCGGGGGCGTGATCGGGCTGGCACTGGTCTCCAATTCAACAGTCGTTGAATCATCCGTCAACAAGCCGCCCCCCGCAAGGGAAAAGGGGGGGCTCCCGGTTCCTTTCAGAACGACGAAGCCCCCGGATCAGGGGGGCTTCGTCATGAGGACAAGGAGTTCTATTCGCCCGAGATGGGCACCACCGTGGTGTCATCAATGTGCAGCACATCGGCTTCCTCGAAGGCGATGCGATTCTCCTCCACCTCGGCCATGGACACCTGGCTCCAGAAGGACGCCAGCTTGGGGGCGTCCTGGGCCTGGCCGTGCTTGTTCATGGGAACAATGACCTCGACCTTGGGGAAGGCGCCACGCTGAAGCTGATCGCAACGCTTGCCCGCCACCACGACGAAGCGGTACTTGTTGGCGATTTCTTCCGGGACTCGAACGATGGTGCGCTGGGTCATGGGCCACTCCGAACCAAGAAGCATAACACCCCAAACGGTTCCAGGCAACGCTTGGGTTAGGATGGGGCTTCCTGGAGCCCCCATGAAGATCATCCTCGGCGTCACCGGTGGCATCGCGGCCTACAAATCGGCTGACCTGGCGCGATTGCTCACGAACCAGGGACATCAGGTGCGGTGCATCCTGACGGAGGCCGGCGCCCGCTTCATTACACCCCTCACCCTGTGCAGTTTGACCGGGGAACCCTGCCATGGCGCCAATCCGGACCAGGGCGAGTGGCGGGCCCAGCCTTCGGTCGAGCATATCGAGCTGGCCCGCTGGGCTGACCTGGTGGCTGTGGTGCCGGCCACGGCCGATATCCTAGGCAAGGCCGCCAACGGCCTGGCGGATGACCTGTTGAGCACCGTGCTGCTGGCCACGCGGGCGCCCATCCTCTGGGCCCCGGCCATGAATACCGGAATGTGGGAACACCCAGCCGTCCAGGCCAACCTCGCCCGGCTGCGGTCCTTCGGCCATGGGGTGGTGGAGCCCGGGGAAGGGTTGCTGGCCTGCGGCGAGGAAGGGGCCGGGAAGCTGGCGGATCTGGCCGTGTTGGCCGAGGCCATGGAGGCGGCGGTGACGCCCAAACATCCAGCCCTGGCCAATCAGCGCATCCTCGTGACCGCAGGTCCCACCCGGGAGGACCTGGATCCCGTGAGGACCATCACCAATCGGAGTACCGGTGAAATGGGCATCCAGCTGGCCCGCGCCTTCCGCAATGCGGGAGCTCAGGTGCGACTGGTCCTGGGTGGGGAGGCCGCGGCGCCATGGGGCATCAAGACGGTCCGGGTGCGCAGTGCCCAGGAGATGCTGGAGGCATGCCTGGGGGGCTGGGCCGAGGCGGATGGCCTGGTGGCGGTGGCCGCGGTAGCGGACCAGAGGCCCGAGACCAGGGCCACCGAAAAGGTCAAAAAAGGGGAGGGCCCCGAGACTCTGACGCTGGTCCGCACGCCCGATATCCTGGCGACCCTGGCCCGGCGAAGGGCCCCTGGCCAATGGGTCCTGGGTTTCGCTGCCGAAAGCGAGCGGCATCTGGAGCATGCCCAGGCCAAGCTCCAGAACAAGGGCATGGACGCCATTCTGGTCAACGCCGTTCAGGACGGGCAGGGTTTCGGCTACCAGGCAAACACCCTGACCCCGGTCACGGCCGACGGCCCCCAGGCCCCCATCGGGCCCCTGGACAAGGCCGCCCTTGCCAGGGCCGTGGCGCTCTGGTGGGCAGGCCATCTGGCCTCCCGGTAGGTCTCCCCACCCTGGGCAAAGCGGAAGTAGAATCGGGAGCAGCCCTGGAGCCCGATTGTCGAACCCCTCATCGCGTGGACTGAACCTCAAGGGCTTCCTGCTCCAGATGGATCGTCTTGATGCGATCAGCCGGCTTCGCAAGGCGGAAGCAAGGATCACTGGGCTTGAGCGGCAGGTGTCCCAGCTGAGTCAGCTGGATCCCGTCACGGGACTGGTCAACCACCAGCGCTTCGGGGATCGTCTGGAGCAGGCCCTGCACCAATCCGGGCGGCATGGATACCACCTCAGTGTGCTCTTCCTGGACCTGGATCGCTTCGGCCTGGTGAACGAAATGCTCGGCCATGCAGGGGGCGACGCGCTGCTCAAGCAGGTGGGCCAGCGGCTCAGCGAGGCCATCCGCCAGGGCGACACGCTGGCCTGCATGGGCGGGGATCGCTTCATGATCCTTCTGCCCGATATCACCGATGCGATCCATGCGGTGCGGGTTGCCCAGAAACTGCTGGAGGTCTTCAAGGCGCCGTTCCAGGCCGGGCTTCGGGATCTGCTGCTGACCGCCAGCATCGGGGTGTGCATTCATCCCCAGGACGGCAACGATGTGAGCACGCTGGAGGCCCATGCGGAGTCCGCCATGGCCCGAGCCAGGGAACGGGGAGGCGATCGCATCGAGTGCTTCACCACGACCCTCAACGAGGTCTCCCTCGAACGGCAGGAACTGGAAAGCTATCTCCGGGAAGCTATGGCCAATGGCGAGTTCCAGATGTACTACCAGCCCCAGTTCCGTATGGACGGGCGCCTGGCTGGGGCCGAGGCCCTGTTGCGCTGGAACCATCCCCTGCTGGGCACCGTTCCGCCCACCAAGTTCATTCCCCTGGCCGAGGAGAACCGCCTCATCCTGCCCATTGGCGAGTGGGCACTGCTGGAATCCTGCCGCCAGATGGCACAGTGGCAGGCGCTTTCCCCGATCCCGCTGCAGTTGGCCGTGAATGTCTCGGCCCTGCAATTCAGCAATGGTAACTGGGACGACTGTGTGGTGCGGGCCCTGGCGGATTCTGGACTGAACCCAGGCTGCCTGGAACTGGAACTCACCGAGAGCCTCGTCATGCGCCAGGGCCAGGAGGATCTGCGCCCACTGCACCGGCTGCGGGAGATCGGGACGAAGATCGCCCTGGATGATTTCGGAACGGGCTATAGCTCCCTCGCCTACCTGCAGCGCCTGCCCATCACCACGCTCAAGGTGGATCAGTCATTCATCTCGACGCTGCAGGTGGAAGCACCCGAGATTTCTTCCGAGAACATCGTGAAGGCGGTGATCCAGTTGGCCCATAGCCTGAATCTCACCGTGGTGGCCGAAGGGGTGGAAACCGAAGGCCAGCGGGACATGCTGGAGCTGCTGGGGTGTGACCTCCTCCAGGGGTATCTGCTCGGTCGCCCCATTCCCGCGGATGCCTTCCAGGCCATGCTCGAATTCATGGCCAACCGGGAGCTTCTCCTGGAGCACATCCGACCCGAGGAGGAGGCTACGGTCCAGTTGCCGGCCCGGTCCTCCCGTCGGCGCAGCGGGCACTGAGGCGCGACCAGAGGCGCCTTCGCCCGGAGGCACGATCAGAGTGCCGGATCCATCCAGGCCAAGACCTCGCTGGGGCGACCCGGAACATTGCCCAACCGAACGGCCACGATCGCAATCCACCCCTGGGGTCGTTGCAGGGATTTGAGGTCGAGGTGCAGCTGTTGGCCCGGCCCAGGCAGGGCGGGCCGCCGTCGCTCCAGGATCACTTCTCCCTTGGTGAAGATTTCTTCGGGCGTGGGTTTGGCCAGTCCCAGGGGCAGGTACAGGACTCGCACCGCCTCCAGCCCCACCAGGGCCTCGCCCTTCGCATCCTGGGCGGGCAAGGTGATTCGAAGGGTTCGTAGGGTCGTCCACTGGACGACGGCGGCCTGGGCCATGGCGCGGGGCCGCGGAATGGGATCCCCCTTGCGGCCGCACTGCACCAGCGCAAAGCAGAGGGTGATGGCCAGGGTGGGAGTTGCTAGTCTGAGGAGTCGCATTCCACTCATCATGCCCCACGCCGAGGTTCACCCGATGCCCGTGACCAAAATTCTGATAGCCAATCGGGGGGAAATCGCGATCCGGGTGATCCGGACCTGCCGCGAGATGGGCATTCCCACAGTGGCGGTCTACTCGGAGGCTGATCGCGGTGCCCTTCATGTGCGCATGGCGGACGAGGCCTACTGCATCGGCCCGGCCCCGGCCCGGGAAAGCTATCTCCTGCCCGAGAGGATTCTGGAGGCCTGCCGGATGAGTGGCGCCGATGCCGTGCATCCGGGCTACGGCTTCCTGTCCGAGAATGCCGGGGCAGCGCGGGCCTTCGAGGCTGCGGGCATCACCTTCATCGGGCCCCGGCCCCAGACCATTGAAAGCATGGGGTCCAAGACCGCTGCCCGGGAGGTGGCCATGGCGGCCGGGTGCCCGGTGGTGCCTGGCATCCAGGAAACCATGGCCGACGACGCCCTGCTGGCGGCGGCTCAGAAGATCGGCTTCCCGGTGATGCTCAAGGCCGCCATGGGGGGGGGTGGCAAGGGCATGCGGCTGGTGCAGAAACCGGAGGAGTTCACCGCCTCCCTCGCCCGCGCGAGGGGAGAGGCCCTGTCCTCCTTTGGGGATGACAGCGTTTATGTGGAGAAGGCCATCGTCCAGCCCCGGCACATCGAGATCCAGATCTTCGCGGACACGCACGGGAACCAGGTCTTCCTCCACGAGCGGGAATGCTCCATCCAACGCAGGCACCAGAAAGTCATCGAAGAGGCGCCCAGCCCCCATGTCACGCCCGAGATGCGCAGCGCCATGGGCGACATTACCCGGTCGCCCGCCGCCGAAGTCGTCAGCTATCTCGGCACAGAGCAGGTGCGCGGCACCGACGCCTATCGACGTGCGCGCATTGCCCTGGAGGCCTGGCA